>JBFYNT010000018.1:0-7403 GCA_041304225.1 Candidatus Aminicenantota bacterium | reverse complement strand
GGCGGGCGCCGGGGCCGCCGAGGGCGCCGGAGCGGCCGCGTTCCGGGCGATCTTGACCTTGAGGCCCTCGACCTCGAGCTCGAAGACCGCCAGGTTCTTCTCCTCGAGGATGCCGATGAGCTTGCGGACCTCGTCGTAGTCGATCTTGCCGCTCATGGCGCTTTCCACCGCTTCGACAGGCTTGCTGTTCTTTTCGCTCATGCCCTTATCCACCTCACGAGAGTGCCCCTAACTTATCGGCACTCCCGCTCTTTGTCAAGCCGCGGCTCCCGGCCTGGGCCGTCCACCCTGCCGAATTCCCCATATGGGGTCGCTTTTCGCCCCTCCGGAAGGTCAAGGCCGGCGCTGGGGGAGAGATGCTTCCTGGGGGCCGCTTATGGGCGGTGAGGAAGGCAGGCGAGCCCGATTTGGGAAAGTTCAGCCGGGCGGCGTGGCGGACGAGGGGAGTTTCCCTGGAAACCGACAAAACGTGTCTGAGCGAGGCTTAGCGCAAGCCGAGCGAGTTGTTTTGGCGCCGAGTCCGGCGCACCGGCTGGCGTCTTCGAACTTTCCCCATGAGGGCGAGGCTGTCCTCCGAGCCACCCGCGGCCCTGAGTTGACGCTTCCGGGGCCATCGCCTATGATGGCCCGAGGGACGCGACGCGATGTTCGACCAGCTCTCCGGCCGCCTCGAGAAGATGCTGAAGTACCTCCGCGGCGAGGTCAAGGTCACCGACAAGAGCCTCACCGAGGCCCTCAAGATGATGCGCCTGGCCCTGCTCGAAGCGGACGTCAACTACAAGGTGGTCAAGGACTTCGAGGCCCGCATCAGGGCCAAGGCCCTGGGCGAGGAGGTCCTCGGCGGCCTCAACCCCGCCCACCAGGTCATCAAGATCGTCCACGACGAGCTCACCGCCATCCTCGGCGGGGCCCAGAGGCCCCTGCAGTTCTCGAGCCGTCCACCCTCGATCGTCATGCTCGTCGGCCTCCAGGGCAGCGGCAAGACGACCACCTGCGGCAAATTGGCCCGCTGGGTCACCGGGATCGGCAAGAACCCCCTGCTGGTCTCCTTCGACCTCAAGCGGCCGGCCGCCCAGGACCAGCTGAGGACGATCGCCGGTTCCCTCGGCAGTCCCTTCTACGAGATGACGGCCGAGCGGATGGCCGACCCGCGCGAGGCCCTCAAGGAGCTCCGGACCTACGCCGCCAACCGCGGCTTCGACCCCCTCATCGTCGATACGGCCGGCCGCCTCCATATCGACGACGAGCTCATGGACGAGCTCCGCCTCGTCCGGGACATCCTCGATCCGGTCGAGGTCGTCTACGTCGGCGACGCCATGACCGGCCAGGACGCCGTGCGCAGCGCCCAGGCTTTTGAGGAGAAGATCGGATTGACCGCCGTCGTCCTGACCAAGCTCGACGGCGACGCCCGGGGCGGGGCGGCCCTGTCCATCGTCGCGGTGACCGGCCGGCCCATCAAGTTCATCGGCGTCGGCGAGAAGTCCGACAAGCTCGAGGTCTTCCACCCCGAGCGCATGGCCTCCCGGATCCTGGGAATGGGCGACATCCTGTCGCTCGTGGAAAAGGCCCAAGAAGAGGCCGATGTCGCCGAGGCCGAGGACATGGCCCGCCGGCTCCGCAAGCAGGAGTTCACCCTGGAGGATTTCCGGAAGCAGATCGGCCAGATGAAGAAGATGGGCTCGATGGCCGACCTCCTCGGCCACCTGCCCCAGGCCGGGCCGCTCAAAGGATTGGCCAAGGCGCCGATCGACGAGAGCCGGGTCGTCCACTTCGAGGCCATCATCAACTCGATGACCCCGGCCGAGCGGGACGACCCGCGGATCCTCAACGGCAGCCGCCGGGCCCGCATCGCCCGGGGCAGCGGCCGCCCGGTCCACGAGATCAACCAGCTGGTGAAGCAGTTCCAGGACATGAAGAAGATGATGAAGAGCTCGTCGGTCCGCAAGCTCCTCGGCGGCCTGAAATAAGGCCGTTCTCCCGATCCGGCGAAATATCATGAGAAATCGCTTTCTCCCGATATTTCCCAGCGCCGTCCCTCCGAGTCACTCCGGGGCGGCGCTGATGGTCGCTCCGCAGACTCCGCTCCCTGCCGCCCCCCTCCAGCAACGGGGATCTGCTAGGCCACTAGATCACCCTGTCCCGAGAGGGACGAGGATAATCCCCTCTCCGTCTCGAGAAGGCGTCCCGGAAATGGGAGAAGAACCGATTTATCCGCTTGACAAACGGGGATCCGGGCCTATAATGAAACTGTGAAAACTAAGTTAGTTTCCAAAGTATCACCGCGGAAAACGCTCACCGGGGGGGGCGAGGCTTCGGCGGGCCGGGCCAGGGTCGTCGCCGCGGCCCGCGGGCTTTTCCTCGAGCGGGGCTTCCTTAGGACGACCTCGGACGACATAGCCGCCGAGCTCGGCATCAGCAAGGCGACCCTCTACCGGACGTTCCGGAGCAAGGAGGACATCCTGCGTACGGTCGTCCGGGAGAATATGGAAGAGATCCTGGCCGGCGTCGAGGGCCTGATCCACGACAGAGCCCTCGGCTTCGTCGAAAAGATGGTCGCCCTGTTGGCGCACCTGGCCGGGCAGATCTCGCAATTCGGCCCGCTCCTGGCCCGCGACATCCAGAAGGGGGCGCCGGCGGTCTGGAAAGAGGTCCAAGACTTCCGCAGGGACAAGATCCTCAAGAACTTCCGGATCGTCCTCGAATCGGGCCTCCGGGAGGGCTACTTCCGGGCCGATGTCGATCTCGACCTCCTGCTCCGGATGTTCCTCAGCCTCGTCCAGCAGCTCGTCACTCCCGAGGAGGTCCGCCGCACCGGACGGTCCCCGGCCGCCCTCTTCGAATCGGTCATCAAGGTCTTTTTCCAGGGCATCCTGACGGACAAGGGCCGATCGGACTTCTCGTTCACGACCCCGGCCCTGTTCGAGCCCCGCAAGGAGGGCGCATCATGAAACACAAGCTCGCCGTTCTCGGACTGGCCATCCTGGCCGGTTGGGGCTGTTCGAACGGGAAGGCCCGCGACGTCATCTCCGCGTCGGGGACGATCGAGGCCGTCGAGATCGTCGTCTCCTCCAAGGTCGCCGGCCAGGTCCTGTCGCTGTCCTACAAGGAAGGCGCGCGGGTCGCGCCGGGTGAGACCCTGGCCGTCGTCGACCACGCGACGCTCGACATCCAGCTCCGGCAGGCCGAAGCCGGGATCAGGCTGGCCGAGTCCCAGCTCGCCCTGCTGGTCGAGGGCGCGAGGCGCGAGGACATCCGGCAGGCTGAAGCCGCTCTGGAACAGGTCCAGGCGTCCCTCAAGGTCGCCGAGGACGACGCCGCGCGGATGCGAGAGCTCTTCCGGACGGGAAGCGTCACCTCCAAGCAGCGCGACGACGCGGAGGCCCGCCTGACCGTCGCCGCGGCCCAGCGCGACGCCGCCCTCGAGGCCGTGCGAAAGGTCCGCCGGCTCGCGAGGCCCGAAGAGGTCCGGGCCGCCGAGGCCCGCTTGGACCAGGCCCGGGCCGCCGCCGATCTCCTGGCGAGAACGATCGCCGACTGCACCGTCACCGCCCCGGCCGGGGGCATCGTCACCCACAAGGCCGTCGAAGCCGGCGAGCTCGTCACGCCGGGCGCGGCCGTGGTCACCCTGGCCGACCTCGACAGCGTCTATGTCATGATCTACGTCACCGCGCTCGAGGTCGGGCGGATCAAGCTCGGCGGCGACGCAGAGATCTGGATCGACGCCTTCCCCGACAGGCCCTTCCCCGGGAAGATCACCTACATCTCGCCTGAAGCGGAATTCACCCCCAAGAACGTCCAGACCAAGGAGGACCGGGTCAAGCTCGTCTTCGGGGTCAAGGTCGAGATCGAGAACAAGGAAGGCCTCCTCAAGCCGGGCCTGCCCGCCGACGCCGTCGTCCGGGTCGGTCCGGAGGCGCGGTAGAGGCGTCCCGGCCATGAGCCCGCTCGCCGTCGAGACCCGCGGCCTTTCCAAGCGGTTCGGGTCCGTCGAGGCCGTCCGCTCGCTCGATCTCTCCGTCCGGGAAGGGGAGATGTTCTGTCTCGTCGGACCCGACGGAGCCGGCAAGACGACGACGATCCGCATGCTCTGCGGGCTTCTTCCCCCCTCGGCGGGCGAGGCCTCGGTCCTGGGCTATGACATCGTCCGGCAGGGCGGGGAGATCAAGAACAGGATCGGCTACCTGTCCCAGAAGTTCAGCCTGTACGGCGACCTGACCGTCGACGAGAACATCGAGTTCTTCGCCGAGATCCACCTCGTCCGCGACTTCCGCAGGCGCCGCGAGGAGCTGCTGGAATTCACCCGGCTCGCGCCCTTCCGCGGCCGCCTGGCCGAGCGGCTCTCCGGCGGCATGCGCCAGAAGCTGGCCCTGGCCTGCACCCTGGTCCACACGCCCCGGCTCATTTTTCTCGACGAGCCCACGACCGGGGTCGATCCCGTATCGAGGCGGGACTTCTGGGCCATCCTTTCGGCCCTCCTCAAAGCGGGGGTCACCATCGTCATGTCCACTCCCTATATGGACGAGGCCGAGCGCTCGTCGCGGGTCGGCCTCCTGGCCGGTGGACGGCTCATCGCCGCGGACACGCCCGCGGCCGTCAAGCGCCTGATGCGGGGCACGGTCGTCGAGATCGTCTGTCCGGAGATCCGCAGGGCCTTCGGCATCCTGAAAGCGCTCCCCGGGGTCCGCGAGGTCCAGCTGTTCGGGGACCGGCTGAACGCCGTCGTGGACCGCCCCGACGACGAGGTCCCCCGCATCGAAGCCGCCTTGGCCGGCCAGGGCATCCCGGTCGTCGCCGAGAGGCGGCTTTCGCCGTCCCTCGAGAACGTCTTCATCTCCATCACCGAATCCGCTCCTTCGGAGGCCGGTCATGTTTAAAAGGTTCGCCGCCATCGCCGTCGTCCTAGCCCTGCCGCTCGCGGCCGGGGCCCAGAGCCGCCCGCTGTCCCTGGAAGAGGCCCTGGCCGCCGGGATCGAAAAAAGCCCCGGGCTTCACGCCTCGCGGCTGGAGCTCGAGGCCGCCTCGGCCAGGTCCCGCGAGATCGCCGCCGGACGCCTGCCCTCGCTCAAGCTCGGCGGCGGCTACACGCGGCTCAGCGAAGTGCCGGATTTCCAGGTCAGCCTGCCGATCTCGCCCACCCCGATCGTCGTTTCGCAGAGCTACTTCAACAATTTCAATCTGCGCCTCGGCATCCAGCAGCCGCTGTTCACGGGCTTTCGCCTCCAAGCGGGAGAAGGTTCCGCCCGGCTGCTCGAGGCGGCGGCCGGCCAGGACCTCGAGAAGAGCCGGGCCGAGCTGGCCTTCGCCGTCAAAAGCGCGTATTGGGGACTCGCCCGGGCCAGGGAATTCGAGCTGGTCATCGACGAGAACGTCCGGCAGGTCGCCGGGCACCTCAAGGACGTCAGGGCGTTCTTCGACCAGGGGCTGGCGACCAGGAACGACGTCCTGCGGGCCGAGCTCGAGCTCTCCAACGCGGAGATCCTGAGGATCGACGCCCGCAACGCGGCCGAGATCGCCCTGACCGCGCTCGCGAGCCTCATCGGCCTGACGCCCGGCTCGGACGTCGACCTGACGACCACCGTCGAAAGCCGGGCTTCCCGGCTTCCGGCCGGGGCCGGAGAAGGAGGGGCGGATCCGATCGAGAGGGCCCTGACCCGCCGGCCGGAGATCAGGTCGGCCGAGCTCAGGATCAAGGCCTCTCGGATGGGCGTCAAAGCGGCCCGGTCCGGCTTCTTTCCCCAGGTCTATCTCTCCGGCAACTACTACTACCTTCGCCCCAACCCTCGGATCCTGCCCTCGCTCGACCGGTTCAAGGGGACTTGGGACCTGAGCGTCTCCGTGTCCTTCGACGTCTGGAATTGGGGTCAGACGAAGCGCCAGGCCGAGCAGGCCGAAGCCCGGTTGGGCCAGGCCCGGGAAGCCCGTAAAGCGCTCGAGGACCAGGCCGTCCTGGAGGTCACGCAGTGCCGCCTGAGCCTCGCCCGGGCCGGAGAGAAGGTCCGCGTGGCCGGGCAGGCCGTCGGCCAGGCCGAGGAGAACCTGCGCGTGACGAGGGAGCGGTTCCGGCAGGGGATCGCCTTGAGCGTCGACGTCCTCGACGCCGAAATGGCCCTCCTCCAAGCCAAGCTCGGCCGGACCCAGGCGGCGATCGACCAGGTCCTGGCCCAGGCCAGGCTGGAAAAAGCGCTGGGGGACTGAGGCGGGAAGGACAGGGAGCAGCGCCATGCCCGACCGTTCGATCGAAGTCCGGTCGCTGACGAAGACGTTCGGCGGCTTCACGGCGGTCGACGCCGTCAGCTTCGACGTCGGCCGCGGCTCCATCTTCGGGTTCCTCGGCGCCAACGGAGCGGGCAAGTCGACGACCATCCGCATGCTCTGCGGCCTCATGGACCCGACCTCGGGAACGGCCACGGTCGGAGGATTCGACGTCGGCCGCGAGCCCGACAAGGTGAAAACGGTCATCGGCTACATGTCTCAGAAGTTCTCCCTCTACGAGGACTTGACCGTGCTCGAGAACATCCGCTTTTTCGGGGGGGTCTACGGGCTTCCGGCCAAGGCCATCCAGGCCCGGCTTGCCTGGGTCCTCGAATTGGCCGGTCTCAAGGGACGGGAGCGGAGCCTGACCCGGACGCTCTCCGTAGGTTGGAAGCAGCGGCTGGCCCTCGGCTGCGCCGTCCTCCATGAGCCCGAGATCGTCTTCCTCGACGAGCCCACGGGCGGCGTCGACCCGGCCTCCCGCCGGCGCTTCTGGGAGCTCATCAACGGTCTCTCCGAGCGGCAGGTCACCGTCTTCGTCACGACCCATTACCTCGACGAAGCGGAGTACTGCAACGACATCCGGCTCATCCACGCCGGGCGGATCGTCGCCGGGGGCAGCCCGCGCGAGCTCAAGGAGGAGATCATCCGCAATCCCATCCTCGAGGTCGCGACGGACCGGGCCGTCGACGCCCTCGAAGCCCTCCGCACAGAGCCCTGGGTCCTGGAGACGTCGAACTTCGGGACCGCGCTCCACGTCGGCGTCGCCGACGAAGCGGAGGGCCGCCGGCTCGTCTTGGCGCGCTTGGCGCGGGAAGGCATCGCGCCGGAGCGCGTCGACCGCATCGTCCCGTCGCTCGAGGACGTCGTCATCCACACGATCGAGGAACAGGCCGGGACTCGGGAGAGCGGGGAGGCCGCGGCATGAGGCCCCAGCCGTTCGCGTTCGTCGGACCGGTCATGCGCAAGGAGCTCCGCCAGATCCGGCGGGACAGCCGCTCGCTCGTGTTCATGGTCTTCCTGCCGGCGTTCCTGCTCCTGATGTTCGGCTTCGCCCTCAATTTCGACGTCAAGCACATCCCCCTCGCCGTCGTCGACCAGGACGGCAGCCGGGCGAGCCGGGAGCTCGCCGACAAGTTCGCGGCGACCGA
>JBFYNT010000017.1:0-7544 GCA_041304225.1 Candidatus Aminicenantota bacterium | reverse complement strand
TCCGTTCGCCGGATTCGGCGCCAAAACAACTCGCTCGGCTTGCGCTAAGCCTCGCTCAAACACGTTTTGTCGGTTTCCGGGGAAACTTCCCTCATCCGTCTCCGGAACAGCTAAATCAGCCCAATGCTCACTCCGACGACCCCCTCGCTCCGTCCGACACCGCTCTCGAAAAAGCTTAAGAACGCGGGAATCTAGCCGCCGCCGACCATCGGGAAGACGGCCAGGGTGTCGCCGTCCTGGAGAGGCGTCGAGAGGCCCTGGAGAGAGGACACGGGGGCGCCGTCGACCATGACGACGAGGTGGGGCTTGAGGCCGTCGCCGGAGAAGAGCTCGCGGCGGCGCTCCGGCGTGTCGGCGAGGAGGGCCAGGGCGTCGCCGACTGTGGCTCCGGCGGCCACGGCGAGATCGCGCTCGCGGCCGCCGTAGAGCTCGCGGAAGTAGGCGAAGAACTTGATCCGGACCGTCATGCGGCCCCCTCCCGGCCGAAAAGAAGCGCGTCCAGGCGCTCGCGGACGCCCGGCTCGCGGATATCGAGGACGAACGGGACGGCGGAGGCGAGGGCGGCGACGAGATCGGCCACGATCCCCTCCCGGGCGACGAGGAGGAGCGTCCCCGCGCGGCCGGCCGCCTCCCGGACGCACGGCCAGAGGCCTCCCCCGCCGAGCTCCAGGGGGCCGACCTCGTCGACGACGAGGAGACCGGCCGGGCCGGCGCCGCGGACGATCGCGCGGGCCAGATCGAGCGTCCCGGGAACGAAAGCGAACGGGCCGACCCGTTCATCGCCGGGACCGCCCGTGCGCCGAAGGTAAGGATGCCTGCGTCCGCCGCCGATCTCGACGAGGTCGTAGACCTTGGCCCCGTCGGGATCCTTCGCGGCGACGCTGAGGAAGCCGGCGCAGACGAGGCCCCGTCCCGTCCAGCGCGGGACGGCTTCTTCGAGGAAGGTCGTCTTGCCCCCGTGGACCGGTCCGGACAGGACGAGGACCATGGGGCTAGCGGATGTTGACGCTGGCCTCGCCCGTCTGCAGGATGATGGCCTGGCCCATCGGGCCGCCGGCCGTCGCGCTGGTGAAGCCGAGAGACGCCTGGCCCGGGGCCGCCGAGGTGAAGACGAGCACGGCCACGACGCCGCGGCCCTTGAAGCCGCGTCCGCCGGGCGGGCTGGAGAAGCCGATGGTGCACGTCCCGCCGCTGATGTACTTGGAGAAGGGCGTCTTGTCGCCCATCTGCCTCAGGCCGCTCCCCTCGAGGACGTCCTTGAGCTTGAGGATGCGGGGATCGAAGGACAGGACGAGCGAGGCGTTGCCGATCTCGGCGTCGCTCGAGAGCTCGACGTTCATCCGGAACTCGCGGTCGCGGGGCGCCTCGAAGCTGGCCGGCGAGAGGAACACCGTGCTGGCCCCGGTGTCCTCCGGCTCGGACGGCTCGCCGGCCTCGCCCGCCGCGTCCCGGGCCTCCGTCGGAACCGCGCCGGCGGCGCCGCCGGCCCCGGTGACCCCGGACAGGTTGTCGGGATCGACCCACAGGGGCTTGGTGTCCTCCTCGGTGATCTCGATGGGCCGGATGATGTGCGGGGTGATGGTCATGATCAGGTCGGTCTGCTCGATCTGCTTCTTGGTCGCGGAGAAAAGGACCCCCAGCAGGGGGATGTCCTTGAGCCCGGTGATGCCGCCGACGGACCGGCGCTCCTCGTCGCGCAGGAGGCCCGCCAGGAGGTTGGTCTCGCCGTCCTTGAGCCGGACGGTGTTCTTGACCGTCCGGTTGGCGATGATGGGGATGCCGGCCGTGCCTTCGCCCGCGATCGACGAGACCTCGAGCTCGATCTCCAGCGTCACCTCGCCCTCGAGGTGGATCCGGGGCGTCATCTTGATGGTGATGCCGATGTCCTGGAGGTTGTAGTTGACGATGGGCTGGGTCGAGAGGCCGCCGGCGGCGATGGCGGCGAAGGTCGAATTGACGATGGGCACCTTCTGGCCGACGACATACTCCATCTTCTCCCCGCCCAGGCCGCGGATCTTGGGTTGGGCGATGATCTTGGTGTCCGAATCGGCGGCCAGGATCGAGGCGATGGCCGTGGGCACGGTGATCTGGTAGTTGGCCAGGTTCCCGAGATCGAGGCCCTGGAGCTTGAAGAAGCCGTCGGCGTCGACGCCGCTCTCGGGGATGAGGGCGCCGGCGAGCGTCCCGTTGCTGAGGTCGATGCCCAGGTTCTTCTCCCGGATCCGGTCGACCTCCATGATCTCGATGTCGATGAGCACCTCGCCCTTGGCCTTGTCCCACTGGCGGAGGATCTTCTCGGCCAGGGCCACGGCCTGCGGCGTGTCCCGGATGGTGACCGTGTTGAGGTTCTTGTCGACCTGGATGGTGGGGACCTTGTACTGGGTCTTGACGAGCGAGGTCAGCCGCATCTGGACGTCGCTCGCGTCGATGTTGGACAGGTAGAAGGTCTTGATGGCGTTGAGCTCGTACTGCATCCGCTTCTGCACGTTGTCGGGGACGATGATGACCGTCCGCTCGTCGATGACGCGCGGGAAGTTCTTGCTGGCCACGCACAGGAAGCTGACGGCCTGCTGGAGGTCCTTGCCGGTCAGGTCGATGGCCAGGTTGGTGTCGCGGAAGGTGTCGTCGTAGAGGAAGTTGACGCCGGCGATGCGGCCCATGGTCTGGAAGATGGAGCGCAGCGAGACCTCGTTGCGGAAGCTCAGGTTGAGCGGCTCGCCCGAGCCCTTGAGCCGGACCGGGCCCTCGAGCTTCTCCCCGTTCTTGTCCTTCTTCTCCGGCGGATTGAGGAGCGCTTGGAGCTCCCGGGCGGCCTGGAAGTTCTGGGGATCGAAGAGCAGGACCTTGCGGTAGCTGACCTCGGCCTCCTTCTTCTTGTTCTGGCCGACCAGGGTCCGGGCCGTCTGGAGGTAGTACAGCGCGGCCGAGGCCCGGGCCCGGAAGAGGGCCAGGCGGTAGGCCGATTCGCTGGGGTGGGACAAGGCCGCTTTCTGATAGGACTGGATGGCCTCGTCGTAGTTCTTGTTCATCTCGGCCCGAAGGCCCTGCTGGTAGTCGAGACTGAGCGTCCGGCACGCGCCGGCCGCCAGGGCCAGGGCCAGGATCAGGGCGATCTTCTTCATGGCCGATCTCCTTGTTTGGCGAACGTTTTCCTCTCGCCGTTCGGTCCTTCGACGACGATGGCCTCGGCCGTGACGCCGACGACCTTGTATCCGGGAGCGATCTCGTCCCCTTCGCCGACGTCCAGGGTCTGGCCGCCGCGCAGGACGAGGCCGATGCCGCGCCCGCCGGCCTTGATCGATCCGAGGTTGGTGATGCTCAGCGTGAAGGCCGGGGGGGGGGCCCCGACGGGGCCGCCGGCGGCGGGCTTGGCGGCCGCTCCGCCGGGCCGGACGGCGGATGCGGGCGCCGCCGAGGCCTTGGGCCGGAAGATGTCGCGGACCGGCGGCGGGGCCTCGCCGCCGCCGAGGACCAGCAGGTCCTTGCGGACCAGGGGCTTGGGGGCCGGGAGGTCCTGGGCCGCCGCGAAGGCCAGCCAGCCGCCGCAGAGGACGGCCGCGACGAAGGTCCTATCCTTATATCCCATAGTAACCCGCCAGGGTGAGCTTGGCGCTCAGCCGCTCGCCGCCCGAGCCCGTCCGGGGGAAATCGACCTTCTCGATGACCAGGAACTTGGGGAAGGCCTCGAGGACGGCCAGGAGCTTCTTAAGGCCCGCGTAAGTCCCCGAATAGGTGAAGGTGACGAGCGTCTTGCGGACCTTTTCCTTCTCCAGTTCCGAGTAGCCGTAGTTGAGGTCGGTGATGGTCGTCCCGGCCTGGGCGAAGATCTTCTGGAGGTCCTGGCGCAGGATCTGGACGCCCGCGGATTCGTCGTAGAAATAGCCCGTCCGCAGCTCGGCCAGGTCCCGTCCGGCGTCCTCCCAGCGTTTCCATTCGGCCCGGGCCTCGTCGCGCGACTTGACGGCCCGCTGGGCGGATTCCCGGCTGTGGACGGAGGCCGTGCGCTCCTTCTCCAGCCCGCCCTTGAGCCGGACAAAGAGGAAGAGTCCCAGGACCAAGGCGGCCACGGCGGCGAGGCCGAGGCGCGCGAGCGTCCGCCGCTCCGCGTCGTTGAACAGGTCAAAGAGGGCGTTCATGGGTCAGGGAGATCTCCGTGATGAGCCGGCCGTCCTCGCTCCGGGTCTCGCCGTAGACCTGGATGTCCTTGAAGCCGCGGGCGGTCAGGCTGTTGATGAAAGCCAGCAGGTCCTCGAGGCTTCGCGAGGTCACCCGCAGGCTCATGGCGACGGCGCCGTCGGACTTGAAGCCCGGGCTGAGGGCGGTGATGAAGCTCGGGCCCGGGAGCGCGTTCTCGAGATCCGTGAGGAGCCCGGTCCAGGAGTACGTCTTCTTCAGGATGATGCCGTTGACGAGCTCGATCTTGGCCTGGTTCGTCCGCTCGGCCTGCCGGATGTCGGCCGCCAGGCGCTTGTCCTCACGGCCGGCCTCCGCCTGCAGCTTCACGCTCTCGGCCCGGACCGTCCTGAGGCGCGCGGCCTCCCCGCCGTACTTCAGAACGGCGAAGGCGGCCAGGCCGGCCGCGACGACGAAGAGCCCGGCCAGGACGCGCACGGCCGTCGCGTAGAGGCGGCGGTTGCGGAGCGGCCGGGTGGCCAGGTTCAGATTGAGCGCGGGGCCGTTCATCACAGGACCTGTCCCACGAGGGGGGCGAGGACGGCCTTGTGGGCTTCCGTCCAGGCCTCGGGCGCTTCGTACTCCACCGGTTCGACCGGCAGGGCGATCCTCTCCTTCAAACGCGCGACGAGGGCCGGCCGTTCCGCGGCGACGGACGAGCGGAGCCAGATCCTCTCGATCCCCGCCTGCTCCTTGTCCTCGAGGAAGCGGAGGGTGTTCTCCGCCTCCCGGACGATCGTCTCGGCCCGCTCGTCCGTCCCGGTCCCGTCCGGTGAGCCGACGTCCTTTTGTCGGTAGAGCGTCCAGCCGGGACCGGAGAGGGCCAAGAGGGTCAGGGTCTCGTCCTCGAGGTTGAGGAGGAGACCCGAGGCCGGCCCGCCCCGGCGGACCACGTTGACCAGGGCGAGCGAGGGCACGGTGACGACGACGGGCTTGAGCCCGGCTTTTTCGAACAGGGCTTCGTATTCCCAAACGACCACTTGCCGGGCCATGGCCACGATGACCTGGCGGGCGCCCCGCCCCGGGGTCGCGGCGTAGTCGATCCGCGCGTCGTCGGGGATGACGGGCATCATCTTGCCGATGCGCCAGCGGATGAAGGCGTCCCGCTCCTTGCCCGCGCCGGGGAACGAGTCGACGGCCAGGACGAAGACCCGGACCGAGGGCTCGGGGATGAGCAGGGCGGCCGTTCCGGAGGACAGGCGGAGGCTCTTCTTGGCCTGGGCGATGGCCTCTTCGAGGGCGGCCGGATCGGTCACGTTGGGCCGGTCGAACGACGGGACGACGGGGCGCTCGCGGAACGGCAGGACGAATCCGGCCTTGACGGCGCCCTCGGCGCGGGCCACGCGGACGCCGCTGAGGTGGCCCGGCGCGATCTGAAAGACCGCGTCGGCGAGGAGCCGCTCCGTGTAATGGGCCCGGAACCGTTCACCCAGCGTCACATCTCACTCCACGAACGTCACTTTGTTCAGGTCCTTGAGGCCGGTCAGGCCGGCCAGGACCTTCTCCATGCCGACCTGCCGCAGGAAGGCCATGCCCTCGGCTTTGGCCCGCTTCTTGACCTCGGACAGGGGCCGCTTCTCCAGGATGAGCTCGCGGATGGGATCCGAGAGCTCCAGGATCTCGGCGATGGCCGTCCGGCCCTGATAGCCGGTGGCGTTGCATTCGGGGCAGCCCTTGGGCTCGTAGAAGACCGTCTCGGCGTGCCGGGCCGGGTCGAGCCCGGATTCGGCGAGCGTCGCGGCGCCGTAGCGGACGGGGACCTTGCAGACCGGGCAGAGGACCCGGACCAGGCGCTGGGCCAGGATGCAGTTGAGGGCCGAGATGAAGCTGTAGGGGTCGACCTGCATGTGGAGGAAGCGCCCGATGACGTCGAAGACGTTGTTGGCGTGGACGGTCGTGAAGACCAGGTGCCCGGTCAGGGCGGACTGGATGGCGATCTGGGCCGTCTCGGGGTCGCGGATCTCGCCGACCATGATCTTGTCCGGATCGTGGCGGAGGATGGACCGCAGGCCCCGGGCGAAGGTCAGGCCCTTCTTCTCGTTGACCGGGATCTGGGTGATGCCGTCGACCTGGTACTCGACGGGGTCCTCGATGGTGACGATCTTGTCCTCGGGCGACTTGATCTCCGTCAGGGCCGCGTAGAGGGACGTCGTCTTGCCGCTCCCGGTCGGGCCCGTGACGAGGACCATGCCGTAGGGCTGGGCGATGTACCTGCGGAACTTCTTCAGGATCTCGTCGGAGAAGCCCAGGACGTCCAGGCGCAGCTCGCGGATGGTCTGGGTGATCATCTCCTTGTCGAGGATGCGGATGACCGCGTCCTCGCCGTAGATGCAGGGCATGATGGAGACGCGGAAGTCGATCGTCTTGTCCTTGATCTTGAGCCGGAACCGCCCGTCCTGGGGGACGCGGCGCTCGGCGATGTCGAGGTCCGACATGACCTTGATGCGGGAGATGATCGGCGACTGGAACTTCTTGTCGATGGCCTCCATGGCCTCGCCGAGGACGCCGTCGATGCGGAACTTGATCTTGACGTCCTCGTCCTTGGACTCGATGTGGACGTCGCTGGCCCGCTTCTGGACCGCGGTGAAGATGATGGTGTGGACCAGCTTGATGATCGACCCGTCCTGGTCGGCCAGCTTCTCGATGGAGATGACATCCTCTTCCTCGCCGCTCTCGCGCTCGACGACCTGGGTGACGAAGCCCTCGGTCGCGTCGCGGAGGACCTGCATGGCCGTCTCGCTCTTGCGCAGGGCCTCCAGGATGGCCCTCTTCGAGGCCGCGAAGACCTTGACCTTCCGGCCGAGGAAGGACTCGATGGCGTCGATCGAGGACAGGTCGGAGGGGTCGGCGACGGCGATCTTCATGACGCCGTTGTCCTCGCCCAGGGGGACGAACGAGAGGCGGTGGATGAACTCGACCGGGAAGGACTGGATGAGATTGCGGTCGAGGTGCTCGGCCTCGAGGTCGATGTAGGGGACGCGGTAGCGCTCGGCCAGAGCGCGGACGTCCCTGTCGCCGCCGACCGTCCTATCCTTGCTCACGCGCCGCGCCTTTCCGCCCGCTCACCGGGCGATCCGGATGATATTGAAGATCGGGATGTAGACCGCCAGCAGCATCGCCGCCACCGCGAGTCCCATCAGGATGATGACGACCGGCTCGACCAGCGTCACCAGCGTCTCGATTTTACCACGAACCCGGTCGTCGTAGAAATCGGCCATGTCGCCGAGCATGCCCTGGAGGTTGGCCGAGCTCTCGCCGACGCGGACCATGTCCAGCGCCAGCGGGGGGAACGTCCCGGACTGGCCCAGGGCGTCGGACAGCCCTTCGCCGTTCTTGATGCGCTCGGGGACGTCCTGCATGTGCCGGATGAT
>JBFYNT010000016.1:0-3209 GCA_041304225.1 Candidatus Aminicenantota bacterium | reverse complement strand
TGTCCGCCGTGTCGGCGAGCCACTGGGCCGGCGGCGGGAATTCCCGCTCGCGGTCCAGGGCGCGGCGCGGCGCCGTGAAGATATTGAGGGTCTGGTCCTTGAACTTCTCCGCCTTGACCTTGACCTTGGCCTTGGTGGCCAGTTCGAAGACGAGGATCTCGGGCTGGGGCTGGTTCTCCTCTCCGGGCATCTCGTAGCGGTAGGTCTCGAGGGTCGGCCGGGGATCGGCCAGCGCGTTGATGACCCACAGATCGGCGACCTTGCGCTCGTCGCTGCGGACCAGGGCGATCTTCCCGGAGTCCTTGGACCAGACGATCATCCCGGCCGGGGCCCGGAAGTCCTTGCGGTCCTTCTCGTCCTTCTGGTACTCCTTCTTGTCCTCGTCGTTGAGATACCGGGCGTAGGAGTAGTGCTCCTCGCCGTCGGTCGTCAGCTGGACCTCCTTGATGGCCTTGTCGTCGGCCTTCTTCTGGGCCAGCTTGAAGCTCTCGGCGTCCATCAGGAACAGGTTCTCGCCGCGGGCGAAGACGACCGTCTTCTCGTCCGGCGAGACCGAGGCCCAGCGGGGCCGCTTCTCGGGGGCCTTGTAGTCCTCGATGAGCGCCAGCTTGCCGGCGGCCAGCTCGTAGGTGAAGCCCAGGACCTTGGTCTTCTTCTCCGGCTCCTTGGGCTTGTCGGCTTCCTTGCCCTTGTCCTTCTGGGTGTCCTGCTCCTTCTCCTTATCTTTCTCCTTGTCGACCTCTTGGACCTTCTCCTCCTCCTTGGCGATCTCGGAGGCCTTGACGATCTTGCCGCCGACCAGGATGTCGTTGTCCTTGGGCACCTCGATCTCGAACTGGATGGCCGTGTCCTTCTTGATGAACTTGATGGTCTTGATCGGCAAGTGCTGGGCGTCATAGGGGACGAGGAGGATGCGGGTCAGTTGGGCGGCCATCTTGGCGTTGTCGAAGAGGGGCTTTTTCGATCGGGCGGCCGGATCGACTATGTGCCACTTGCGGCCTTGGGCCGTTTCGTAGCTGTACCAGAAGCGGTCGCCCGTCTCGAGCCAGTGGGGAGTGACCGACGTGTCGAAGACGAGCTTGCCGACCTTGGCCGGCGTCCAGCGCGAGGCCAGGTCGTAGTTGGCTTTCCTGGCCTCGGGCGGCGCCGCCTGGGCGCCGACGGCGGCGAGCGAGACGAAGAGGAAGAGGGCGGCGGCCGCAAGGGCGGCGGCCCGGCGAAGAGGTGAGCGGAAAGACATGGGTGTTACCTCCGGTTTGTATATGGCCATGGGGGAAGGCGCGATCATAACATCATCCGGTCTAAAACAGGGCCAGGGCGTATTCGCGAAGGCGCTCGCGGCGGGCGGCCACTTCGGGAACGAGCCGGCCGAGCTCCGTCCAAAAGGCCCGGCCGTGGCCCCGGACCCGGGTGTGAACGAGTTCGTGGAGGATGACGTAGTCGGCCAGGTCGGGCGGCAGGACGGCCAGGTGGACGTTGAGCTGGATGCGGCCGGACCGCGTGGCGCTGCCCCAGAGCGTGCCCTGGCAGCGGACGCTCAACCGCCCGGGCGCGAAGCCGTGCTCGCGGGCCAGGGCGTCGACGCGCCCGGCGAGAAGCGTCCGGGCGGCCCGGCGGTCGATCCGGGCCGCCGCGTCGACGGCTTCGCGGCACTTGTCGCGGGCCTCTCCGACGCGGGCCTGGGCCCGGCGGATCCAGGCCAGCTTGCCGAGGGCGATGAGGCGGGCCTCCTCGAACGAGGCCCGGGCCGGCAGGGCCACCCGGACGCCGCGCGAGGCGCGGACGGTCAGACTGACCCGGCGGGCCCGCCGGCTCCGGACGAAGAGAACGGGCCCGACGCCGTCGAGCGACAGGGTCCGCGAAAGCTCAGTCTTCGTAATAGAACCTTCTCCGGGCCGATTTGTTGTTGACCTTGTCTGCGTCCAGGGCCCACATGCCGCGGCCGTGGGTGGCGATGACGACGATGTTGTCGCGCGGATGGATGACGAGATCGTGGACGTAGACGGTCGGCAGGTTGCCGCCCAGGACCGTCCAGGTCTTCCCGCCGTCGGTCGTGACATAGGCGCCCATGTCCGTCCCGACATAGAGGATGTCCTTGTTGACGGGGTCCTCGCGGAGGACGTTGACCGGGCCGACCGGGACGCCCTTGGCGAGCGAGGTCCAGGTCTTGCCGAAGTCGGTCGATTTCCAGATGTAGGGCGTGAAGTCGTCGTCGCGTTTGCCGTTCTGGGTGAGGTAGACCGTGCCGAGCTCGTAGGCGGAAGCGACGACCCGCGACATCCACTTGCCGGGGGCCAGGCCGGCCGTGATCTCGGTCCAGGCCTTGCCGCCGTCCTTCGTGATCCAGAGCCGGCCGTCGTCGGTGCCGGCGTAGAGGAGCCCGTACTTGATCGGCGACTCGGAAATCGTGAAGAGGGTCTGGTAGCGGATGTCGCCGCGGGTCGCGGCATCGTTGGTCGTCAGGTCGGGCGAGATCCTCTCCCAGGTGTCGCCGCGGTCAAGGGACCGGAAGACGTATTGCATGCCGTGATAGAGGATGTTGGGATTGTGGGGGGAGAGGATGAACGGGGCCAGCCACTGGCCGCGCAGCGGCGTCTCGTTCTCGTAGAGGACGGGCAGGACCTCCTTCTGGAACGGGGCGCCGGGGTAGGGGCCGGGCTTGCCGTACTCAGCCCGGGAGATCGTGCCGTAGAAGCCGGCCGAGTAGACGATATTCGGGTCGGTTGGGTCGATGGCGTGGTTCGAGCCCTCGCCGCCCGGCGCGCCCTCGAACTCCACGGCCGGGATCTTGTCGCGCCCGGCGCTGAGGTCGACCTGGCCGCGGAAGCTGCCGTGGTCCTGCATCGAGCCGTAGACCTTGAACGGCGTCCCCATGTCGTAGTTGAGGTTGAAGAACTGGCAGAGGTTGAGCTCCTCTTGGAAGTAGCGCCAATTCTTGCCTTTGTCGTAGGACACCGCGACCCCTTGGTCGAAGCCCTTGATCAGGTAGCTGGAATTGGCCGGGTCGATCCACAGGGCGTGATTGTCGCCGCCCGGGCTGCGGACGCCCTTGAAGGTCTTGCCGCCGTCGGTCGAGACGCTGAACGGCACGCCCATGATATAGGACGTTTCCGGATCGTTGGGATCGACCCGGATCTGCCCGAAGACCCAGCCGTAGGTCCCGGAGTGCTGCTGCATGTAGGCCTTCTGCTGGGGATTCAGGCCGCTCA
>JBFYNT010000015.1:0-5588 GCA_041304225.1 Candidatus Aminicenantota bacterium | reverse complement strand
CCCGGCGCCATGTCCTTCGTCCTAAAGGGCTGGCCCCTCGACCGGTTCCTCCGCGTGCCCAAGAACTTCGATTTCGAGCTCAACCGGGCCGCGGCCATCAACACCGTCCGCTACGATCCGGTGACGGCCTGGTCCTGGAACTTCTACAACAGGGGAAGCTATGCCGCCAACGTCTATACGCGCGCCGCGACACTCCTCGAGACTCTCGAACGTCTCCTCGGCGAGCCGGCCTGGTCGCGGATCATGCGGACCTATCACATGCGCTACCGCTACAAGCACCCGGTCAAGGCCGATTTCATCGGCGTCGTCAACGAGGTCTCGGGACGGGACATGACCTGGTTCTTCGACGAACTCCTCGAAGGCACCGAGGCCTTCGACTACGGTGTCGCCTCGGTCTCCTCCGTCAAGGTCGCCCGGCCCCGGGGCGTCTTCGACGCCGACGGCGCCCGGGTGGAAATGACGGACAAGAAGATCGCGGAGCTCGAGGCCGCGGCGGCCCAAGGGACGGATAAGCCCGCCCCGCCCGCCTATCGGACGACGGTCGTCCTGAGGCGCTTCGGCGAGGCCCGGTTGGGCGGGGACGCCCGGCTCGAAGTCAACGTCCGCTTCAAGGACGGGACGACCGAGAGCCGGACTTGGGACGGGCAAGCCCGCTGGGCCCGCCTGGAATTCGTCCGGCCGGTCGAGGTCGAGAGCGCCCAGGTCGATCCCGCCGGCATTTGGCTCATCGACGAGAACCTGGCCAACAACAGCCGCGGCACCGACGGCCTGCGGCGCAACGTCGTCAAGTTGATGACCCAGTTCGTGTTCACGTTCCAGAACCTGCTCCAATTCGCCGCGTCGTGGATCTGAGGAGGGACCCATGGGCATCGTCAAAGCCATCGTCAACGGAATGGGGACGTCGGTCCGCAAGCCCCGCGTCCTGGCCGTCCTTTACGCCTTCAACGTCGCCTTCGCCGCGGCTTTCGCGGTCCCGGTCCTGGCTATCGTCCAATCGGAGCTCGGACACTCCTTCCTCGGCTCGAACGTCCGGCCGGCGGACCTCAGCTGGCTGGGCGAGGCCGCCCTCAAGTACGGGAGCGCCGCGCCGGCCCTGATCGCGGGCCTCCTCGCCGTCCTGGTCCTGTACCTGGCACTCCAAGTGTTCCTCAACGGAGGCGTGGTCGGACGCCTGCTCGACAAGGAGGGCCGCCCGACGCTCGGGGCCTTCTTCGGGGACTGCGGCCGCTACCTGGGGCGCTTCACCCGGCTCTTCCTCGTTTCGCTCGTCTTCCTCGTCCTGACCTTCGGCGTCGTTCTCCGGCTCCTCTCAGCGCTGATCGAGCCCCTGCGGGAAGGGGCCGCGACCGAGTGGCTGCCGCTCATCCTGGCCAACGTCCACCTGCTCGCCGCCCTCCTGCTCCTCTCGATCGTCCGGATGATCGTCGACTACACCCGGATCGCCGTCGTCGCCGACGACGAGCGGAAGGTGCTCAAGGCCCTGAGGCACGCCCTGACCTTCCTCAGGAAGCGGTTCTTCCGAGCCTGGGCCCTCTACCTCCTCATCGTCGCCGGCACCGTGGCCGGCACGGCCGTCTTCTACGCCCTGCTGGGGCCGTTCGGCCGGCCGAGCGTCGGGGCGGTCGTGGCCGCGTTCGTCCTCATGCAGATCACCATCGTCTTCCGGATCGGGGTCCGCATGCTCTTCGTCGCCGCCCAGGCGGAGTTCTACCGGTCCCATCCCTACTGAGAGGCGCCATGAAGCTGGCTTTCTTCGGAGCGGCCCGCCAGGTGACGGGCTCCTGCTATTACCTCGAGGCGGCCGGCAAGAAGATGCTGGTCGATTGCGGCCTCTACCAGGAACGGTCTTTTCTCGAGAGGAATTGGGAGCCGCTGCCCGTCGCGCCGGACGAGCTCGATTTCATCCTGCTCACTCATGCCCACCTCGACCATTCCGGGCTCATCCCCAAGGTCGTCCGGGAGGGCTTCTCGGGGACCATCGTGACGACGGAGGCGACGGCCGACATCCTGTCGATCGCCCTCATGGACGCCGCGGAGATCCAGGTGGAGGACGCGGCCTTCAAAAAGCGGCGCCACGAGAAGGAGAACCGGACGGTCGATCACCCGGTCGTCCCGCTTTACACGGTCGAGGACGTCCAGGCGGCCATGCCGCTCGTCGAGGAGATCGGCTACGACGAGCCCGCCGCGCTCGCCGGCGGGATCACGGTCCGCTTCAGGGACGCCGGCCACATCCTCGGCTCGGCCATGATCGAGATCGCCGTCCGGGAGAACGGGAGCTCCCGGACCTTGGTCTTCTCGGGGGACATCGGCCAGTGGGACATGCCCTTCGTCCGCGACCCGTCGCTCTTCGAGGGCGCCGACTACGTCGTCATGGAATCGACTTACGGCGACCGGGACCACGAGGACCCGGGCCGGGTCGACGAGCTGCTCGGCCGGATCGTCCGGGAGACGGCGGCGGCGGGCGGCAACGTCGTCATCCCGACCTTCGCCATCGAGCGGGCCCAGGACCTGATGTACCACCTGAGCCGGCTCGTCTATGCCCAGGCCATCCCGGCCCTGCCCGTCTACCTCGACAGCCCCATGGCCCGCGAGGTGACCGAGGCCTTCGAGCGCCACGACGAATACTTCGACGACGAGACCCGCCGGCTCTTCGAGGGCGGGCGCAATCCGTTCCGCTTCCCCGGTCTGACCATCGTCCGCACGGCCGAGCAGTCCAAGGCCATCAATGCGTCGCGGGGGCCGGCCGTCATCATGGCCGGTTCGGGAATGGTCACCGGAGGCCGCATCAAGCACCACCTGGCCCAGAACATCTTCCGGCCCGAGTCGACCATCCTCTTCGTCGGCTACCAGGCCCGCGACACCCTGGGGCGGCAGATCCTCGAGGGCAAGCCCGAGGTCCGGGTCCTCGGCCGCACGCTTCCGGTCCGGGCCCGGGTGGCCAAGATCAACGGTTTCTCCGCCCACGCCGACCGGTCGGGGCTCCGCCGTTGGCTCGACGGATACAAGACGCCGCCGCGGCGGCTGTTCGTCACCCATGGCGACGCGGACGTGGCCGCCAAGACGGCCGAGGGCATCCGGCACGATAGGGGCTGGACCGTCGAATTGCCCGAATACCTCGAGATCTGGGACCTCGATTAGCCCGCCCTAGGCCACGGGCCGATCGGCCCGGTCATAACAGAGGCAGGGGGAGGCTCACCCCGGACGACCGGGCGTAGGCGGCCATGATCCCGTCGAGCTCCTTCCTCAAGCCTTCGGCCAGGGGCGGCGCCGCGTATTTTGCGAGACGCTTGAGGACGTCCGCGTGGGCCTTGTCGGCGATGGTGGTCCGGCCGGCCGCCACCCAGGCGTCGTAGGGGTCCCGGTCGGCGAGCCCGGAGGGGAGGTGCTCCTTGCGGTACCACATCCGGGTGTGGGCCGTCGTCAGGAAGGTCATACCCTCCTGGAACCCTTCGAAAAGGCCGAGCGCGACCGGCTCGTCCCTTTGCGCGATGCCGTCGAGCAGTCGGTACACCATGGCGCAGATGCCGTCGTCGATGACCAGCTTCTCGAGGCTCTGGCAGCTCTCGAAATCGAGCATGCCGGGGCCGGAAACCACGTTGACGCCGGCCAGGGCGGCCAGCGCCGCGCCGAGGGCCGTCTCGAAGCCGGCCTGAGGATCGTTGACCTTAGCGTCGCTCAGGCCCATGTAGGCGTGGGTGGGCAGGTTCAGGGACTTGCCGATCTGGGCGTAGGCGGCGTCGATCATCATGGTCTCCATCGCGCCCATCGGCGTCGTGCCCTTCCTCATGTCGAAGCTCGACGGCGAGCCGCCGAAGATGACCGGCGCGCCCGGCCGGGCGGCCTGGCAGATGGCCAGCCCGCTGAGGTTCTCGGCCGTGTGCTGGACGAGCGTACCGGCGATCGTGGCCGGCGAGGTCGCTCCGGTCATGCCCATCGAGATGAGCTCGGAGGGGATGCCGGCCCGGGCGGCGTCGACCAGGCTCTGGGCCGTCAGGTTGCTCCACTTCAGGGGAGGGGAGGGGCAGGCGTCGAAGATGGCCAGCGGCTTGCACGCGAGTGGGCGTTCGCCGCCGCGGACGGCGGCCAGGAAATCCTTCATCGGCCGGAAGCCCTCGACCCGGAACGTCCCGGTGACGAAGGGCTTCTCCGAGAGGACGAGGCCGAGGTAGAGGCGGTAGGCGTCGGAGACCGGGGCCGGGACGTCCGAGGCGATGAGGGCCGTGCTCTGGAAATGAAGATGGTCGAGCGTTTCCACGAGCCGGTAGAGGTCGGCGAGGTCCCGGGTGGAGGCTTTGCGCTCCTCCTGGGTCGCGTGGTCGAGCATGGTCACGGCCGCGGAGCCCGGGTCGAAGTGGACCTCGTCCCCGCCGACCGCGAAAGCCTTCTCGCCCTTGCGGTCGTAGAGGACGGTCGTAGCCGGGGCGGAAGCCAGGGCGGCCTCGACGAGCTTGCGGCCCAGACGGACCCGCTGGTTGGCCGGGTCGACGGCGGCCCCGGCTTCGCCGAGCAGCCGCAGGGCCTCGGCGTTCTCGACCATGACGCCCTGCCGCTCGAGGAGCGTCAGCGCCTCGTCGACGATCTTTTCGACGAACGCCTTGTCGAGGAGCTCGATCTTGGGTCTTTTCGCTTCGAACATGTCCGTGCTCTTCCTTTCGCTATCCCGCGGGCGTTTTCCGGCCGGGCCCGCTCAGGGCCGGCCGGCCAGGGCCTTGGCCAGGCGGACGGCGGCGACCGCGTTTTCGGCGTAGCCGTCCGCCCCGATCTCTTCGGCCCAGCGTTTGCTGGCCGGCGCGCCGCCGACCAGGACCTTGTACTTCCCTCGCAAGCCCTTCTCCTGGAGGAGGCCGATGAGCCGGCGCTGGTTGATCATCGTCGTCGTCAACAGGGCGGAGAGGCAGATGAGCGCCGCGCCGACCTCCTCGGCCTTGTCGACGAACCGTTCGAGCTTGACGTCGGCCCCGAGGTCGTAGACCTCGAAGCCGCCCGCCTGGAGCATCGAGGCGACGAGGTTCTTGCCGATGTCGTGGATGTCGCCTTCGATCGTCCCGATGACGACCTTGCCGCCCATCCGGGAGCCGATGTGACGGCGCTCGAATTCGGGCTCGAGGACGGCCATGGCCGCCTTCATGGCCTCGGCGCTGGAGATGAGCTCGGGCAGGAAGTACTCGCCCTGCTCCCAGAGCTCGCCGACCTTTTGGATGCCGGGGACGTAGCCCCGTTCGACGACCTCGGTGAGGTCCAGCCCGGCCGTCACGGCTTCGGCGGCGAGACGGGCGGCCGTCTCGCGGTCGCCGGCCACGATGGCCTCGTTCATCTTGGGGAAGAGCTCCGTCTTGGTCATGGTGGTCACTCCTTGCCGATGATGCGGGCCATGGCCCGGATGAAGGACGGTGTCGTCCCGCAGCAGCCGCCGACGAACCGGGCGCCGGCCTCGACGATGCCGGGGACGTGGCTGACGTAATCCTCGAGGCTCTGGGTGTAGCCGATCGTCCCGTCGGGGGAGGCGACGGGCTGGCCGGCGTTGGCCTGGGCGACGAGGGGCAGGGCGGTCGCCGCCCGCAGGGCCCGGACGCAACCGGCCATCTGGT
>JBFYNT010000014.1:0-11398 GCA_041304225.1 Candidatus Aminicenantota bacterium | reverse complement strand
TCTGGGGCCTTTCAGCCGCCGCCGCCCGCCTCCTCAAGCTCCCGGCGGCCGAGGCGGGGGCCTTCCACATCTCGGTCCTCTTCAGCAACGCCGTCAACTTCGGCTTTCCCGTCCTGCTCCTGGCTTACGGGACAGGGGCACTCGAGCGGGGCATCGTCTACGCCATGACCGCCCAGATCGTCATGCAGAGCCTGGGCGTCTTCCTCGCGGCCCGGGGCCGGGCCGGCCTCAGGGAAGCCCTGAAGCGGACGGCGACGATGCCGGGACTCCACGCCATGGCCGCCGGGATCCTGTTCAAGGCCCTGGCCATCCCGGTCCCCGATCCGATCTACGATCCCCTGAAGCTCATCGGCGACTCTCTCGTGCCGTTCCTGCTCCTCGTCCTGGGCATGCAGCTGGCCGCGGTCAGCTTGAAGGGCAAGTGGAAGGCCGCGTCGGTCGCCGTGTTCTTGCGCTTGTTCGTCGCGGCGGCGGTCTCCTTCGGACTGGCCCGGGCGCTCGGCCTGGGGGGATTGACGCGTCAGACGATGATCCTCGAGAACAGCATGCCCAGCGCGATCCTCGGATTGGCTTTGGCCCAAGAATTCGACGCCGCCCCGGAGCTCGTCACCAAGGTCATCTTCCTCTCGACGCTGGCGGGCCTCGTCACCCTGACCGTCCTGCTGACGATCGTCTGACTCGACAGCCATCTCCTCTCAATCCCGGGAGGACAAGGATAAGGTCCGTCAGTTCTCCCCGGCCTTGTCGCCGAGGGGAATGAGGGGATTACGGAAGCTTGCCGTGCTCCGGCGGCGGGACAGAGCCCGAGTAGAACACGTCGCAAGGCCCGCCGTCGAATAATTTCAGCGCGCTCTTCACCAAATTCGTCACCGGTCTCGTGAGGGACCCCAGGACGCTGATGTTGCCGATCTCCGGAGCGCCGAACGGACCTCGGACCCTTTGGGAGAGGACCACGCAGCCGAGTTGATCGATGACCGCCACGACGGCGTCCTCGAAGCGGTTGTCGATGAGATTCAGCCCGCCCTTCATGGCTAGCCGGCGCTCCTTCGTGGCCATGGCGACATCGACCGCCTCGGCCACTCCGTTCCCGATCTTCCAGACCGAAACGAGCTTGACGATGACCCCTTGTCCCCCCCGGGATTCCTTGTAGAGATCGGCGAACCGGTATCCTCTCGTGAGGACCGGCCCCAAGGGGCCCGCGAGGAAGAACGACCCGACGTCCACGAGGCTGAACCGCCGGCTTCGTTGGAGCGACGGGATCAGGTCGTCGAGATCCAGGCCGTGGAGAACGATGTTCTCGCCGCTCAGGGAAGCCTGGCCGCTGAGGGACCGCTTCCATTCACGCGCGCTCTTTCCCTTGGCGGTCAGGTCCGCCGAAAGATCGGCCAGGCCTTCCAGACCCTTCGAGTTCGGGGACCCTCGGAGCAGGTCCTGGATCTTGAGCCCTCTCACGGAAAGCATGATCCTGAATCGAGGCTCGGCCCCCGTGAAGTCCGCGTGGAGGGTGCCGCTCCCCGATCCGCCAAGGACTTCCCGGCTGGCCTGGCTGACACCGATGACTCCCTTGGAGCCCGTGGCCTTCATCGCGACGTCGGTGAAAGTGAAACCCCCGGCCCTGATCGCGCGGCATCGGATATCGCCCGTGAACGAGAGCGCTTTCAGCGGGTTCCCGCCCGGCGTTCCCCCGACGGAAAGGCGCTCGACCGTGATATCGACACCCTCCCACTCGGTCTTCCCGCCTGAGCGAATGTCGGAATAAAGAAGGCTTCCGTCGGAAATGGCCAGCTTTTTCAGGGTCGTGCGCTTCCCCGACGGTCGGCCGCGCCGCGCCGGAATATTGAGCGTTCCGTCTTTCCCTCGGACGATGGAGACGGCGGGCTTGACGATCTCCAACCGGCTGATCTTGACTTTGCCCCAAACGAGGGGCAGGAGCTTCAGCCCGACTTTCGCCTTGGCCACGGCCGCCACTTCGGACCCGCCGTTCGTGACGCGGACGTCCGTGACAATGGCGGCGAAGGCCGGGAAGAACGTGACGCTCGCGTCGCCTTTGACGCGAACATCCATTCTCAAGGCCCTCGACGCGGACGCTTCGATCCGGGATCTGAGGGCCTTGGTGCCGAGAATGGGGGCGAGAACGATCAGGACGACGACGGCCAGGGCTCCCCCCAGTGCGATCCACAGCGCTTTTCTCTTTCGTCCGGCCATGCTCGGTCTCCCCTGGACGAAGATCGAGGCCGGGGGGATGCCGGGCATCTTCGGCAGGCCCCCGGCCTCGGTGGGGCGTATCGAGGTTTACACCCCGCTATAGTTATTTATCCTGCTTGTCCCTCTTGACGGGCTTTCCCGTCCGCTTGACCTGTTCGGTATCCGCTTTGTGGCGTTCGGCCAGCTGCTGCTTCTCGGCCCGATGCTGTTTCTGCAGCTCGGCGATCTTGGCCTGGTAGTCCTGATTAATCTTGGCCTTTTCTGACGAGCCGCGGACCCGGGCCTGTTCCGAGGAACGCCTGCGTTCCAAGTCCCTCAGCTCTTGGGACTGGGTCCTATCGAGGAGCGTCTTTTCCTCGGCCTGCCGTTTCCGGACGACTGATTCCTCCGATCGTACCGGCGCCAGTCGCTTCGGCTCATAGACCTTGGCCGGGGCCAGTTCTCTCCGGGCTTCGTCCCTGTTCAGGACGGCCTTCGGCTTGGCCTGGGGATTCGCCCGGAAGGTCGGCCGATAGACCTGGACATCACTGCCCACGATCCGGGACTGGCCGGGCTGCCGGGCGTCCTGCACCTTGTAGCGAGGGACATCCCGCCTCGTGGCTTTCCGTACATTGTCGATGCCCATGCCCTCGTTGAAGATCCTGTTGTCGCGGTAATAGATATTGTTGTGGACGGACGTATAGTTGATGATCGTCACGTTGCGTTCATAGGGAAGCGCGTAGCGATGGATGTCGCGGTCCAGGAAACGCCCGGCCTGGAGGAAGATCCAGAAACGGATGGGGATGTTGAACGAAAGCCGGGCGAAATCCATGCCGGCGCGGAATTCGATCCCGGGCGGCAATGGCGCCCAACCGGCGTACTGGTTGCCCCATCTCCAGCTCACCCAGGCCGGACCCCAGACGTTACCGGGGACCCAGAACCAGCCGAAATCGTCGTCGTATCCCCATCGCCCGTAGTGGAAGGGGATCGAACCCCAGGGCTCGTTCGCCATCCAGGTCCAGCCGTAGTCGGTCATGATCCAGTGGCCCTGGCTGTAGGGCCGCCAGCGGTAGCCCATGTGCCTGGGGATCCAGACATAGCCGTAGTTGTCCATATCGATCCAATTCCCATGGGGGGCCAGGTAGTTGTACATGTAATCCTGGTCCATGTCCTGGCCGTAGCCCTGACCGTAATCCTGCCCATATCCTTGCTGGCTTCCGGCATAAGGGCCACCCGTGCCCGGGGGATAGCTTGACCCCGGCGACGGGCCGTAGGCCGAGCAACCCGCGGCCATCGAAAGAGCCAATACCGTGATGCACAGACTCCTTTTCATATTCGACCTCCTTGTTTCATCATCAATAAAGCAAGATATATGCCAATCCGCTCTCGGCCCTGGCGATGGGACAGTCCCGGCCCCGTGGCGGGCCCGCCGAACGGCCACAGGTGAGAATTCCCGGATACCCTCGTTAACGACATTCGCGTCCGGTGGCCCCGAGAACGATGGGACGGGCGCTGTTGTTATCCCCGCCTCTCGGCTTCGGTCACAGCCCCGGTCCCCAAGATCTTTTCGAAGTTCTCGTCGTACATGGTCCCGGTCAGGATCGGAGTCATTCGGTTAGGATGGAGCGGCGGGCGGATTCCTGCCTGATCGGACTAGTCCTGTTTAATAGGGGAATTCCCAGGCCGAGGAGCGCATTTCGATCCGTCTCACCAAGGTATGCCGCGCGCCCGGCGCCCGAATTCCCATCCTGATTAAGAACGCCCGGCCGGGCCCTGAGCGTTGAGACCCGCGAGGAAAGTGGCATGAATTCGGCATTACGAAAGGTAGCTTCCCCGTAAATGCCGTGCTGTCCGATATTGGCCGGATGCGGGACGGCGTGCGGCGGCCGGAGCATTCCATCACCCAATATAAGGAGTTCACATGAACATTCTGTGGATGATCGTCATCGGTTTCGTCGTCGGGGCCATCGCCAAACTGCTCACGCCGGGGAGGGATCCGGGCGGATTCATCATCACGGTCCTTCTCGGCATCGGCGGGTCGTTCGCGGCGACCTACATCGGGCAGCACTTCGGCTGGTACCGGGAGGGCCAGCCCGCCGGGTTCATCGGAGCCATCCTGGGAGCCATCTTGATCCTCATCGTATACCGGTTGATCAGAAGGAGATAGGGAAGGCCACGGAGTCGAACAAAGCGGGTAGGAATATCCTCTTTGGCAGGAAATGTGCTGTTTTCCAGGCCGGTTCCATGAGCGAAGACCCGGTCCGATCGGTCCATTCGCGGGTTTTTCTTCGCCAACCGCACGAAATCCCGGTTCTTTCCAGAGGGGGGATCGATTCCCTGAAAACCCCGGCGCGCCGGAGGATCCTGGCATGAAAGCGGTATTAGGCATTAAGGCTTCTCACCGATCCCCCAGACCGTCCGACAAGGGCCGGGGGCGGAACGGCGAGAGGCTAGAGAACAAGAGGAGGTTTCCATGTTAGAAGCACTTGTCATCATCCTGGTCGTTCTTTGGGCGCTGGGGTTCTTCGCCTTCCATGTGGGCGGCGGCCTGATCCACACGCTTATCGTCATCGCCTTGATCATCCTGATCGTGCGCCTGCTGAAGGGCCGAAGGATCCTTTAGCGGGAGAACGCCACAATGAAATGGCCAATGGGCCGGACCGCAAGACGGATAGGGGTGATCCTCGCGGGTCTGGGGTTGATGGCTCCCGCTCTCTTTTCCGCTCAGATCTTCAATTACCGGAAAACCATGCCTGACAAGGGGCACTTGATCCGGACGGTCCCCTTCGAGAAATGGCTGCAAAGGAACTATTGCGGCCCGGCCTGTTTGGCCATGGTCCTCAACGCCTGGGACGAAAAGCGGTCCTTCAGCCAGCGAAGGATCGCCGACGAGATCTATGATTCCGCGAGCCAGTCGACATACAACTCCGAGCTGGTCCTTTACCCGCGGACCCGGGGATTCGAGAGCTTCTCTTTTCAGGGAAACCTGCAGATCCTGAAGGACCTGGTCCGGAAGGACATCCCGGTCATCGTCCTGACGAAAACGATCAAACAGGTCGCCAAAGGGCATTACCGGGTGGTCATCGGGTTCGATGAGGACGAAGACCAGATCATCTTCCACGATCCCCTTTTCGGGCACCGGAAGGCCATGAGGACCAAGACGTTCATGCGGGTCTGGGAGCTCGGAAAGGGACGGAACCAGTCCCGGTGGATGATGGCCGTGGTCCCCGGTCAAAGCCCGTTCCCTTTCCCCGCCCTTCAAAACGATCCGCTGACCTCCATCAATCTGGCCACGGCCTATTACCGGAGGGCGGATTTCCCGAGATCGAGGGAGCAGTGGGAGAAGGTCCGGGAATTGCTCGGCCCGGACCCGTATCCCCTGTACAGCTTGGGCATGGTCAGTCTGAGGCAGGGCCGCCTCGACGAGGCCCAGGCGTACGCCCTGGAAGCCATCGGCGTGGACGCCAAGAACGCCTACGCCCACGACGTCCTGGGCCTGGCTTATGCCAATCAAGGCCGGATGATCCAGGCCCTGCAGTCCCTCGGACAGGCCCTCCAGCTGGCCCGCCGGGAGGCGTTCATTCGGAGCCATTATCTTCAGGTCCGGGCGCTCTATATCGAGCAGGCCCGGCTTGAATCCAATCAAAAAAAGGAGAAGTCGAATGAGAAGAGTGGTTAAGCTCGGAAGCGTCCTGCTGATGGTCCTGTTGATCGCGACCATGGCCGCCGCCGCCGTCCAGAAACCGGCGTCCCCGCAGTCAGCGGCCTCGAATCAGCTCGTCATCGGCGGCCAGGACGTGATCACGGCGTCCGATGCCGGGGGAGGCGCCCTGGCCACGAGAGAGATCATCATCATCATCGCCGTCATGGTCGGGGTCGTTCTGCTGATCCTGATCCTGTGATCGGGCGGGCCCGGCGGCGCCTCTCCCGCTCCCGCGGATGATCCGGGGGGGGGGAGGCATCCTGTCGAATGGTCTGAGGTGGGCGTCCTCCCTCGGCGGGGGACGCCCGTTCTTTCGCCGCTCGAGGAGGACCGGTTCCATGAAGCTCGCTGGCATCGTTCTCATCGTTCTCGGGGCTCTGGCCCTGACCTATCAAGGCATCCGCTATACGACTCGGGAGAAGCTGATCGATCTCGGGCCTCTCAAGGTCACGGCTTCGGAACGGAAGACCATCCCCCTGCCTCCGATCGTGGGCGGGCTCGCCCTGGCCGCGGGCATCACCATGGTCCTGGCCGACCGGAGGAAGAGATAGAACGGAGCGTACGGACGAGGAGGTTGACGATGCCGAAGATCGTTTTCATCGAGCCGCGGGCCCCGAATCTCCACATCTTCTCCCAGTTCCCCTTGCCCCGGCTGGGAGCCCTCATCCTCGGCACGATGATGAAGCAACGGGGCTGGGACGTCGAAGTCTACGTGGAGGAGCTTCGCCGGATCGATTTCGACGCGGTCGCCGGGGCCGACCTCGTCGGCATCTCGACGATCACCTCGACGGCGCCGCGGGCCTACGCCATCGCCGACAAGGTCCGGGCCATGGGCATCCCCGTCCTCATGGGCGGCCCGCACGTGACCTTTCTGGCCGACGAGGCCCTGGAGCACGCCGATTTCGTCTTCCGGGGCGAAGGCGAGCGGCCGCTCATGGCCTTTGTCGACGCCTGGGAATGCGGGCGCGATCCCGCCGGGACACCCAATCTCTCCTTCCGGGCTGCGGACGGCCGGATCGTCCACGATCCGCTCCTGCCCCTGAGGGAGGACCTGGACACGGTCCCCTACCCGGACCTCTCTCTCCTCAAGCCCGACCCCCGGCGCCGGAAATTCCAGCCTCCCATCCCCGTCCAAACGTCGCGGGGCTGCCCCTTCGACTGTTCCTTCTGCTCCGTGACCGGGATGTTCGGGAAGAAGTACCGCTTCCGCTCGACGGAGAACGTCATCGAGGAGCTTCGCCGGTACGATCGCTCGAAGGACTCCGTCTTCTTTTACGACGACAATTTCGCCGCCAACCGGGAGCGGACCAAGGACCTGCTTCAGGCCATGATCCGGGAGGGCTTCACGTTCCCTTGGACGACCCAGGTCCGGGCCGATCTGGCCCGTGACGTCGAGCTCGTCGGGCTGATGCGGGACGCCGGCTGCCACACGGTGTACATCGGCTTCGAGTCGGTCAACCCCCGGAGCCTGGACGGCATGAAGAAAAAGCAGACCGTGGCCGACCTCGTCCGGGCCGCCCAGGTCCTCCGCCGGAACCGCATCAACATCCACGGCATGTTCGTCCTGGGCTTCGACGAGGACGATTGGCCGTCGGTCAAGGAGACGGTCAAGTTCGCCAAGAGATCCCGGCTGTCCACGACCCAGTTCCTCATCCTGACGCCGCTGCCCGGATCCGAGTTCTACACGAAGATGTCGGCCGAAAACCGTCTCCGGTTCCGCGACTGGGCCCTCTACGACGCCCATCACGTCGTCTTCGAGCCGAAGCGGTTCTCGCTCTTCGACCTGCAAAAAGCGCAGATGTACTGCCACAAGAAGTTCTACTCCTGGAAGCAAACGGCCGGGAAGGTCCTCGCGGGCCAGTGGCTCAGCGTCGGCGTCGCCCATTACGCCCGGAAGCTCAACCGGACGTGGACGAAGCGCAACCGGGCCTTCCTCAAGGTCGTCGCCCTGCTGAAGTCCAAGCCGGGCGCCAGGATATCCGTGGATTACAGGGAGGAGGTCTCCCTCGAGCTTTGAGGATCGAGCCCGTTCTCGCTTGAAGGGCTTGACAATGCCCTCCGGTCTTTTTTAAGATTTTGTTGACTTCGGACCGTGGGGTAACCATGCCTGATGTCCTTATCATCGATGACGACCCGCTCATTTGCGACTGGATCTCGAGCGTCGTAACCAAGGTGGGGCATCGTCCCGCTTGCGCCCACACCCTCAAAGAAGGGCTCAAAAAGGCCCAATCGGCGGCGTTCGATATCGTGTTCATCGACGTGCACCTGCCCGACGGGAACGGCCTGGAGTCCGTTCCTCGGCTCCGGGCCGCCCGGCTCTTCCCCGAGGTCATCGTCGTCACCGGGATCGGCGATCCCGACGAGGCCGAGCTGGCCATCAAGTCCGGCGCCTGGGATTACCTGGAGAAACCGGCTTCGTTCGAAGCCATCAAGCTCCCCCTTCTCCGGGCCCTGGAATACCGGGCGGAGAAGAGACCCGGCGCGGCGCCGGTCGATCTCCGAAGGAACGGCATCATCGGGGATTCGCCGAAGATCGCGGCCTGTCTGGACCTCCTGGCCCAGGCCGCCAGTAGCGATGTCAACGTCCTCATCTCGGGCGAAACCGGCACCGGAAAAGAGCTTTTCGCCAAGGTCGTCCATGCCAACAGCCCCAGGGCCAAAAGGAGCTTCGTGGTCGTCGACTGCACGGCCCTTCCCGAGACGCTCGTCGAAAGCGTCCTGTTCGGGCACGCGCGGGGGGCCTTTACCGGGGCCGAGACGAGCGAGGAGGGCTTGATCAAGCAGGCCGACGGGGGAACTCTTTTCCTGGATGAGATCGGCGAGCTGCCGTTATTGATCCAGAAGAGATTCCTCCGGGTCATCCAGGAGCACCGCTTGCGTCCCGTCGGAGGACGCCGGGAGATCGCCAGCGATTTCCGGCTCATGGCGGCGACCAACCGGGACCTGGAGACGATGGTCAGGGAAGGGCGATTCCGGGAAGATCTCCTTTTCCGGCTCCGGACCATCACGATCGACCTGCCCCCGCTGAGGGACATCCCCGAGGACATCAAGAAGCTGACGATCCATTATATGAACGACCTCTGCAAGCGGTTCGGCATCGTCGCCAAGCACGCGTCTCCCGAATTCTGGGAGATCGTCGTCGCCTATCACTGGCCCGGCAACGTGCGGGAGCTGATCCAGGCCCTGGAGAAGGCCCTGATCTCGGCCAAAGACGAGCCCATGCTCTACCCCAAACACCTGCCGACCCATGTCCGGATCCATGTGGCCCGAAACGCCTACTCCAGGAGGCCGGACGCCCCGGACCAGCGCGATGTCCGTCCGGACGCGGCCGTTACGCGGCTCAAATTGAAGGAGATCCGGCAAGCCGCCGTCGCGGAAGCGGAAAGACGGTACCTGAAGGACCTGCTCCATTTCGTGGACGGAGATATCAACAAAGCCTGCCGCATCTCCGGTATGTCTCGCTCGAGATTCTATACCATCCTTAAAAAATACCGGCCCGCCGATTCGCCTTAGCCGGAATGGGCCGGACGGGCCCGCTCCCCGCCGAAGAGACCGAGTCCTTATTATCGGAACAAGTGCTATTTTAAGGGACAACAAGGGACCTTTCCCCGGGGGAGACGGCGGGCGTTATGGCCGCTCCCCTGTCGTCTGCGGTCGGTCAGCCTTTGATGAACTTGGCACGATTCTTGATTATTAAGGCTTGGACAGAAAGCGAGATAGCCATGCAACTGCTCTATTATTCGCGTGGGCAGGATATGAACAACCGACGACTCGAGACGGCCGTTCACAAGGCGATCCCCCTAAGGTTCATCGAGCAGTTCGATAGCCTCGATGACTTCGGGGAGAGGCTCCGGCGGCCCGTCGAACCCGATTCGATCGCCGTTCTCTCGGTCTTGAACCGGGACGAGCTTCGACGGATGCAGCCGCTCCGCGGCCTGCTCACGGAGATCTTCATCGTCATGATCATCCCGGACCGCAAGAAGGGAACGGTCGAGCTTGCCCATCTCCTGTTGCCGCGTTTTTTAAGCCAGAAGTCCGACGATTTCGCGGCTCTCGGCAAGGTCCTCGAAAAGATATGCCGGACGGTCCACTGATAACTTAGGCCGCCCCTCGCCGCGCGCCTCTTCAGGCTCCCGGCGGCCGAGGGCGGCGGGGCGATGAGACCGGCTGGCGTGCTGGCTTAGCTCTCCCTCACCTTGGCGATCGAGCAGACCCGGTCCTTATCCTCGAGCTTGATGAGGCGGACGCCCTGGGTCGCCCGGCCCGACGAGCGGACCTGGGTGGTCGGGATGCCGATGACCTTGCCCTCGACGGTGATGACCAGGAGATCTTCTTCGTTGATGCCGACCATGCCCAGGGCATGGCCGACCTTGGGGGTCACGCGCAGGTTGAGGACGCCCTGTCCGCCGCGGTGCTTGACGGGGTACATGTCCGAGGCCGTCTTCTTGCCGTAGCCGCGGTCGGTGGCCGTGAAGATGAACTTGTCGTCCGGGCCGACGACGATCATGCCGATGACCCGGTCCTTGGGCTTGAGACGGATGCCCCGGACCCCGGAGGCGCCCCGGCCCATCGGCCGGACATCCGACTCCTTGAACTGCAGGGCCCGGCCGAGTTTCGTCCCAATGACGATGGTGTTCTTCCCGGTCGAGATCTGGGCCGAGAAGAGCTCCGACTTGGGCCGGATGTTCATGGCCAGGATGCCGCCCTTCCTGACGTTCCGGAAATCCGACAGGCGCGTCTTCTTGATGACGCCGTCGGTCGTCAGCATGACCACGAACTGGTTATCGCTAAACTCCTTGACCGGGACGACGCTGGCCGGCTTCTCGCCCGGCGGGAACTCGAGCAAGTTGACCAAGGGCTTGCCGCGCCCCGAGACCCCGACATCGGGCACGTCCAGGGCCTTGAGCCAGTAGAGCCGGCCCTGGTTGGTGAAGACCAGGAGGTAGCTGTGGGTCGAACAGATGTAGAGGTCCTCGACGACGTCCTCGGCCTTCATCTCGATGCCCCGGCGGCCCTTGCCGCCCCGGGCCTGGAACTTGTACGAGGTGAGCGAGGTCCTCTTGATGTAGCCGCCCGAGGTATAGACGATGGCCACGTCCTCTTCCTTGACCAGGTCCTCGGGCCGGAGCTCGGAGACGGCCTCGTCGCGGATCTCGGTCCGCCGTTCGTCGCCGTACTCCTCCTTGACCTCCTTGAGCTCCTGGACGATGATCGCGAAGACGAGCTTCTCGTCCTTGAGGATCCTCTTGAGCTCGGCGATCTTCTTCTTCAGGGCCGCGTACTCCTCCTGGATCTTGAGCCGCTCGAGCTGGGCCAGCCGCTGGAGCTGGAGTTCGAGGACGGCCTGGGCCTGGACGAGCGTCAGCCCGAACTTCTCCATGAGGCCCTTGCGGGCCTCGTCGACCGTCTTCGCCGCCCGGATAAGCTTGATGACCGCATCGAGATTGTCGAGGCAGATGACCAAGCCCTCCAGGATGTGGGCCCGCTCCTCGGCCTTTCTCAGCTCGAAGC
>JBFYNT010000013.1:0-8155 GCA_041304225.1 Candidatus Aminicenantota bacterium | reverse complement strand
CCGACGAGCTCCGACACCCGGATGCCCGTCGCGTAGAAGAGCTCCAGGATGGCCTTGTCGCGGAGGTCCAGGGGCTCGTCCGAACGAGGCAGGTCGAGCAGCGCGGCCGTTTCGTCCTCCGAGAGGAACGAAGGGACGCGCTTCTCCTGCCGCGGCGTCGCCAGGATGGCGGCCGGGTTCTCGGCGACCCACTTCTTTCGGACGCCGTACCCGTAGAAGGCGCGCAGGGCGGCCAGCTTCCGGCCGACCGTCGTCTTCTTGCGTTTCTTCTCGTGGAGCTCGGCCAGGAAACCGCGCAGGACGACGTTGCCGGCCTTGTCCCAGCGGACCTCCCGCTCCTTCAGGTAGGCCGCGACCTGCCGGAGATCGCGCTCGTAGGCGGCGACGGTGTGGGGCGAGGCGTTCTTCTCGTGCCGCAGGTAGGCCAGGAACTCAGATATTTCCCTGTTCATCGCCGTCGTCCGGCCCGGGCGCCTCCGGCCCGGCCGGGCCGGGCTCGACGGGGGCCGCCGCCGGGGCGTTACCCTCGGCCGCCTGCTCCCAGATCTTTTCCCGGGGTGCCGCTTCCTTGAACACGCACTTCTCGTTCTTACAGTGGATGTACGGCTCGCCTTTGATGAGATTCTTCTTATAGAGGATCTTGGCCCCGCATTGGGGGCAGGCCCGGTCGACGGGCTCGTCCCAAGAGGCGAAGGTGCACTTCGGATAGTGGCTGCAGCCGAAGAAGAGCTTGCCCTTCCGGGTCTTCCGGCGCAGGATCTTGCCGCCGCACCCGAGCGGACAGGCGATGCCGGTGTCCTTGACGTCCTTCTTGATATACTTGCACGCGGGATAGTTCGAGCAGGCGACGAAGGGGCCGAAGCGGCCGAACTTCTGTTCGAGCGGCGAGCCGCACTCGGGGCACTTCTCGTCGAGGGGCTTCGACTCCCTCTTGTCCAGGCTCTCCCGGAACTTGCATTCGGGATAGGCCGAACAGGCCTTGAACCGGCCGAAGCGGCCGCCCTTGACGACCAGGGCCGCGCCGCACTTCGGGCATTTCTCGTCGAGGGGGATGCCCGTCTGTTTGACGCCCTCGGTCTCGCCGCCCGCCTTGAGGTAGGTCTCGAGCAGCTCGTAGTACTCCCGGAGGCTGTCGACCCCTTTGCGGGCGCCTTCGGAGATCTGGTCGAGCTCCTCCTCCATGTGGGCCGTGAACTTGTACTCCATGAGCTTGGCGAAGTGCTTGACCAGGAAATCGGTGACGTACATCCCCAGCTCGGAGGGCCGGAACTTGCCCTCCTCCTTGACGACGTAGGTCCGGGTCTGGATGGTGGCGATCGTCGGCGCGTAGGTGCTCGGGCGGCCGATGCCCCGGGCTTCGAGCTCCTTGACCAGCGTCCCCTCGGTGTAACGGGCGGGCGGCTCGGTGAACTTCTGCTTGGACTCGAGTTCCAGGAGCTTGAGGGTCTCGCCGGCCGCGGCCTTGGGCAGGGTCTCCTTGTCTCCGCTTCCGTTCGGCCAGACGGCCAGGAAGCCGTCGAACTTGACCACCTCGCCCTTGGTCTGGAAGAGATAGCGGCCGGCCGCGATGTCGAAGGCCGTCTCCTCGATCTTGGCCGGGGCCATCTGGGAAGCCATGAACTTCCTCCAGATGAGCTTGTAGAGGTCGTACTCCTCTTTCTTGAGGAAGGGCTTGACCTTCTCGGGGGTGAGCTCGACGTGGGCCGGCCGGATGGCCTCGTGGGCGTCCTGGGTCTTCTTCTTGCTCTTGTACTCGTTCGGCTTGGCCGGGACGTGGGCCGGCGAATAGGCCTGCGCGATGTAAGCCCGGGCCGCGGCCTGGGCCGTCGGCGAGACCCGCACGGAGTCCGTGCGCATGTAGGTGATGAGGCCGGTCAGGCCGAGCTCGCCGATGGGCATGCCCTCGTAGAGCTTCTGGGCCACGAACATGGTCTTCTTGACCGGGTAGCGCAGGAGCCGATACCCGTCCTGCTGGAGGGTGCTGGTGATGTAGGGCGGGCCGGGGTGCTTGAGCTTGGGCTTGACCTGGACCTTGTCCAGGACGAAGGCCGCCCGCTGGCACTCCTCGCGGACGATCCGGGCCTGCTCCTCGTCGCCGACCTTGGCCTTCTTGCCTTCGATCTTGGCCAGGGCGGCCTTGAAGGCCGGCGGGTTCCCGGCCTCGAGCCGGGCGGCGATCGTCCAGTACTCCTCCCGGACGAAGGCCTTGATCTCCTTCTCCCGGTCGCAGATGAGCCTCAGGGCGACGGACTGGACCCGCCCGGCCGAGAGGCCCCGGGCGATCTTCTTCCAGAGCAGGGGGCTGATGCGGTACCCCACGAGCCGATCGAGGACGCGGCGGGTCTGCTGGGCGTCGAGGAGGTTGAGGTCGACTTGGCCCAGGCGCTCGAAGGCGCCCCGGACGCCCTCCTCCGTGATCTCGTGGAAGGTGGCCCGGAAGATGTTCTTGTTGTCGTCCTCGAGGAGCTGGCCCAGGTGCCAGGAGATGGCCTCGCCCTCGCGGTCGGGGTCGGCCGCCAGGATGACCCGGTCGCTCTCGCGGGCCGCCTTGCGGAGCTCGGCGACGATCTTCTTCTTGTCGGGGATGACCTCGTAGGTCGGCTCGAAGTCCTTCTCGACGTCGACCCCCAGCTTCTTCTTGGGCAGGTCGCGGACGTGGCCCATCGAGGCCTTGACCAGGAAGTCCTTGCCGAGGTAGTGGTTGACGGTCTTGGCCTTGGCCGGCGATTCGACGATGACGAGTGATGTCCCCAATTACATTCTCCTCTGGAACTCTTTCCCGGGCAGCTGGACGACGGCCCCCTTCAGCTCGAGGCCGAGGAGGAGCGCCAGCAGGCCGGAGACGGAAAGGCCCGTTCTCTCAGCCAGGTCGTCTATCGGCGTCGCGGCGTCGACGGCGAGCTCGTCCAGGAGCCGGCGCTCGTCCGGGCTCAGAGAAGCGCCGCTATTCTCCTCTTTCCCGCCGCCCCGCGCAAGGAGAATCTCCCCCCACGGCGAGGGCAGGGCCTCGGCCACGTCCTCCCAGGACGCGACCGGCCGGGCCCCTTCCCGGATGAGGCCGTTCGGCCCGGCGCTGAGCTCGGAGGTCACGTTGCCCGGAACGGCCATGACCTCCCGGTCCTGGGACAGGGCCAGCTGGGCCGTGATGAGCGAGCCGCTCTTGCGGGCGGCCTCGACGACGACCAGGCCGAGGGCCAAGCCGCTGATGATCCGGTTGCGGACGGGGAAGTTCTCGGCGAGCGGCGGGGTCCCCAGGGAGTACTCCGACACCACGGCCCCCCGATGGGCGATCTCCCGGGCCAGAGCGCGGTTCTCCCACGGATACATGACGTCCAAACCCGATCCGAGCACGGCCACCGTCCTTCCCTGGTTGAGAGCCCCCCGATGGGCGCAGGCGTCGATGCCCGCGGCCAGCCCGCTGACGACGACACAGCCGCGGCCGGCCAGGTCGCCCGCGATCTTCTCGGCCACGGCCCGCCCGTAGGGGGTGGGCCTCCGCGCTCCGACGACGGCCACCGCGGGATTCCGAAGGGCCTCCGGATCGCCCTCGCAATAGAGGACGAACGGAGGATCGAAGATCTCTCTCAGGCAGCCCGGGTATCCCGGGTCTTCCAAGGTCATGAGAGTATACGCCTTCCCCGCCGTTTTTTCCAATTCCCGGCCGGCCCGCTCGAGGGCCTGGCCGGAGACGATGGCCTCGACGGCGGCGGGGTCCAGGCGCAGGCCCTCGAAGTCGGCCCGCCCCCGGCGGAAGACCTCCGTGACGGAGGGGAAGCGGCCGAGGAGGCGCCGGGCGGCCGCGGACGTCCCCCGGAAGACGAGGTGCAGGGCCAGCCAGCACAGCTCTCTGTCGTTCACGGGTCGCTCCGCTTCTTAAGGACGCCCGGCGAGCCCAAATCGTCCCAAATCGTCGGCGATAAGATCATTCCCCTCGAGCGAGCGAAGGGGATCGTCCTCGTCCCTTTCGGGACAGGGTGAGCTAGTGGCCTGGCAGATCCCCGCGGTGGAGGGGGGGCCGGCAGGGAGCGAGAGAGGTTTCCTTAACGGCCGAAGAGGAGGGACGAGCCGGTGTAGAAGGTTCCGGCCACGGCCCCGGTCATGAGGCAGGCCAGCGTCGCCGCGAGCAGGGCCCGGAAGCCGATGCGGGACAGGTCGCGGACCCGGGTCGGGACGAGCGCGCTCGTCCCGCCTATAAAGATGGCCAGCGAGGCGACGTGGGCGAAGCCGCACAGGGCGTAGGAGGCGATGATGGCCGAGCGCGGGTCCTTGAGCGCGCCGGCCGACATGAGGTCGGCCAGCCGTCCGTACGAAAAGACCTCGGTCAGGATGGTCCGGTCGCCGAGGATCTTGGCGATGGCGAGCGCGTCGGACGGGGGGACGCCCATGACGATCGTCAGCGGGTAGAAGAGATAGCCGAGGAATGCCTCGAGCGACCACGCGAGGTGCCAACCGAAGAGGCCGTTGAGGAGCCCGCCGGCCCAGCCCAGGCCGAGGTTGACCAGGGCCAGGAGCCCCATGAAGGCGATGAGCAGGCTGACGATGCCGCCCAGGAGCTTGAGCCCCTCCCCGGCCCCGTTGATGACGGCCATGATGAGGTTGTCCTCGCGCGCGTAGTGGGGCTTGACGTCGACCCCCAGGGTCAAAGGCTTCCCGGTCTCCGGCATGATCAGCTTGGCCATGACGATCGAGGCCGGGGCCGAGATGAACGAGGCCGAGACGAGGTGGCCGGCGATCGTCGGGATGCCCTTCTGGAGCATCATGACGTACATGGCCAGCACGGTCGAGGCGATGGTGCCCATGCCGGCGGTGATGACGGTCCCGAGCTCCGAGCGGGTCATGTCCTTGAGATGGGGCCGGACGACGAGCGCCGATTCGACGCCGACGAAGATGTTGGCCGAGACCGACAGGGCCTCGGCCCCGCTGATCCGCATCGACCGCGAGAACAGGCGGGCGAAGAGCCGGACGAAGAAGGGCATGATCCCGAGGTAGTAGAGGGCCCCGAGCAGGGCGGCGAAGAAGATGATGGTCGGCAGCCCCTGGAAGGCCAGGAAATAGCCGAGCGAGGCCTCGCCGGCCTCGTTCACCGCGCCGGGCGGAAGGGCCAGCCGGCCGAAGACGAACCGGGTCCCGGCCGTGGCCGTGCCCAGGACGGCCGTGACGGCGTCGTTCACCCAGAGGAAGACCGCGCTCCCCGCCGGGACGACGAAGATGAAGAAGGCCACGAGGAGCTCCAGGCCGATGCCCCAAAGGACGACCCGGGCGTTGACGACCTTGCGATCTGAGGAGCAGAGCCAGGCGACGCCGGCCAGGACGAAGATGCCCGCCAAGCTGACGAAGTTATAGACGGTCATCGGCGCCCCCGGTGCCTAGGGTTCGACGCGGAACTGCTTGCGGGAGGAGGACGCGCCGCGGACGAGGGTCAGGCGGGACGGGGGGAGGCCCAGGTGCGCGGCCAGCCGCTCGGCGACCTCGCGATTGGCCCGCCCTTTCTCCGGCACGGCGGTGACCCGGACCCGGTAGGCGTCCGGGCCCGTCTCCTCGACGCCGGGCGCCTTCGCGCGCGGCTGGACCTTGACCGAGACGACTCGGGGCACGGCCCTCCTAGTCCTTGTCCTTGAGGACGGTCGCGTACTTTTCGAAGAGCTCCCGGAGCTCCTTTTTAGTGACGACGTAGCGGCTGACATAGACCGACAGGGTCGAGCGGACGGGGTCGTTCGACTTGATGAGGACGTAGTCGCGCTGGACCCCGGTCCGGACTTGGGGCGGGAAGCGCAGCTCGACCTCGCGCGATTCCCCGGCGGGCAGGTAGAACGGGGACGGCAGGGTCTTGCCGCCGGAGAAGAACTTGACGTTCTCGTGGTCCATCTCGACCTTGAGCTCGCGCTCGCCCGTGCTGCGGACGACGATCTTGGCCGCCGGCGTCTCGCCCTCGAGGCATAGGCCCATGTCGACGTTGTAGCGGTCGACGTCGACCCGGGCCGAGGGCGGGACCTCGATATCGGCGACGAGGCTCAGCTCCCGCCGCCCGCTCTCGGCGTCGTTGGAGACGAGATAGAGGTACTTGGCCAGGCGGCCGGCGTAGCCGCGGGTGTCGAAGGTCGTCTTGATCCGGCCTTCCTTGCCGGGGGCGATCCGCTTCTCGGTGACCAGGGCGGCCGTGCAGCCGCACGTCGTCTCGACCCGCTCGACGACGAGCGGGGCGTCCCCGTCGTTGACGAAGACGAACTCGTGGGTGACGACGTCGCCCTGCTTGACCTTGCCGAAATCGTGCGACGTTCCCTTGAACACGGCCTTGGGCTTCTTGGCCTGGGCCTGGACGGCCGGGGCCAGCGCGAGGACCAGCACGGAGGCGAGGGCGGCGGCGAGGCGCGCGACGTTCGTTTTCATCGGTGACTCCTCAAGCATCAAGAATACTCCAGCCCCCCTATGTCCATCAAGCCCTTGTTCCCGTTCACAAGCCGAGGCGGCTGCAGATGCGAGGCGTCAAAGGGTGAAGCTATACTCGGAGTACTGCGAACCCTTTGCAACGAAGCAGATGCGGCCGGATCGGCTTGCCCGAAGGGTGAAAACGCCGCTCTTGTGTCTTTAAGTCTTAAAAAGAAATCCGGCGTTTTCATGAACGGTCACTCGACGGTGACGCTCTTGGCCAGGTTGCGAGGCTGGTCGACGTCGAAGCCCTTGGCCGCGGCCGTGTGGTAGGCGAAGAGCTGCAACGGCAGGACGGTCAGGAACGGCGTGAACAGCGGGTGGGTCTCGGGGATGGCGAAGACCTCGCCGGCCACGGCCCGGGCCTTGTCGTCGCCTTCGGTGGCCACGGCCAGGATGCGGCCGCCGCGGGCCTGGACCTCGGCGATGTTGGACAGCATCTTCTCGTAGACGCGGTCGCGCGGAACGACGGCCAGCGTGGTCATGCCCTCGTCGATGAGCGCGATGGGGCCGTGCTTCATCTCCCCGCCGGCGTAGCCCTCGGCGTGGGTGTAGGAGACCTCCTTGAGCTTCAGGGCCCCCTCGAGGGCGATGGGGAAGTTGATCCAGCGGCCGAGGAAGAGATAGTGCTCGCAGCCCAGGAGGCCGCGGGCCGCGCGCTCGACGTCGGCGGCCCGGCCCAGGACGCGGTCCATCTTGTGGGGCACGCGTTGGAGCTCGCGGACGAGCTCGAGGCTGTCCGCCTCGCCGAGGGCCCCGCGGGCCTGGGCGAAGGCCAGGGCGAAGAGGGCCAAGGCGGCCATCTGGCCGACGAAGGTCTTGGTCGCGGCGACGCCGATCTCCGGCCCGGCGTGGAGGTCGAGAACGCCGTCCGCCCCCCGGGCCATCGAGGAGTTCAGGTTGTTGGTGACGGCCAGGACGGCCCGGGCCTTGTCCCGGGTCAGGCGCAGGGCGGCCAGCGTGTCGGCCGTCTCGCCCGACTGGGAGATGCCGAGGACGAGCGTCCCCCGGTCCATGGCGAAGTCCCGCGAGCGGAGCTCGGAGGCGTACTCGACGTCGACGGGCACGCGGGCCAGGGTCTCGAGGAGGTACTTGCCGACGAGGCCGGCGTGGTAGGACGTGCCGCAGGCGACCAGCGCGACCCGCGAGACCTCCCGGAAGACCTCCGGGCCGAGGCCGAGATCGTCGAGGAAGACCCGGCCGGAATCGAGGGACACCCGGCTCTTCAGGGTGTCGCGGACGACGTCGGGCTGCTCGAAGATCTCCTTGGCCATGAAGTGCTCGAAGCCGCGATTCTCGTTCATGGCCGGCTCCCAGTCCAGTTTCTCGACCGTCTTGGCGACGGGCTCCCCGGCGAAGGTCCGGAACGCGGCCCCGCCCGGGGTCAGGACGGCGATCTCGCCGTCGCTCTTGTAGGCGACCCGCTTGGTATGGGAGAGCAGGGGCGTGAGGTCCGAGGAGACGGTCGACTGGGCGCCGGCCATGATCGAGAAGCGCGGCTTCGACCACTTCATGGCCAAGGAGATCTTCGAGCAGCCCGACGTCGTCCGGGACACCCTGAAGAGCCGGGTCTCGATTGATTCGGGGCGGGTCTTCCTCGACGACATCGGCGTCGGCCCGGACGTCCTGCGCGAGATCGACCGGGTCGTCCTCATCGCCTGCGGCACGTCCTACCACGCCGGCCTCGTCGGGAAGTACCTCCTGGAGACGCTGGCCCGCGTGCCGGTCG
>JBFYNT010000012.1:0-11251 GCA_041304225.1 Candidatus Aminicenantota bacterium | reverse complement strand
ACGACCGCCTGGCCGGGGACTACGAGCTGGCCCCGAACTTCCTCATCACCATCCTCCGGCGCGGCGACAAGCTCATCTCCCGGGCCACGGGCCAGGCCGAGGTCGAGCTCTTCCCGGAGTCGGAGACCCGGTTCTTCCTGAAAATCGTCGACGCGGCGGTCGACTTCACCCTCGACGCCTCGGGCCGGGTGACCGGGCTCGTCCTCCATCAGGGAGGCCAGGATCTGCCGGCCCGGAAGATCAAATAGCCCCCGGCGGAGGGAACTTCGGCCCGGCGCTTTCCGTATATTCTAGCGAACCGACAATACCACCGTTGGAGGCCGAGCCATGTCTTTGAAAAGAATGCATTTGGGAATAGCCGTCCTGGCTCTGGGCGCCCTCTTCGTCGCCTGCGACGAGCCCGTGGGCGACTACCGGACGGAATCGAAGTCCGTCGCCCTCGACGGCGCCACCCGGGCCGAGGTCGGTCTGCACATGGGCGCCGGGCGCCTCCGCGTCCGCGGCGCCGACCAGGCCAACCTCCTCGAAGGCTCCTTCGAGTTCAACCGGGAGCGCTTCCGTCCCGAGATCGACTACCGGCGCTACGACGGCAAGGGCATCCTCCAGGTCCGCCATGCCCGCCGCTCCAACATCCCCTTCGGCCGGGTCCGCAACCGCTGGGACCTCGACCTCACCACGTCCGTGCCCCTCGACCTGTCGATCGACCTCGGCGCCGGCGAGAGCGACCTCGACCTCCGCGGCCTGAAGATCGAGCGCCTCGAGATCGACATGGGCGTCGGCGAGACCAAGCTCGACCTCCGCGGACCGCGGACGGAGAGCTTCCGGGTCAAGATCGACGGCGGGGTCGGCAGCGGCACGATCTACCTGCCGGCCGAGGTCGGCGTCCGGGTCAAGGTCGACGGCGGCTTGGGCTCCGTCGACGGCCACGGCATGACGAAAAGCGGCGGGGCCTGGACCAACGAGGCCTACGGCAAGAGCCCCGTCACCATCGAGGTCGACATCGACGCCGGCATCGGCAGTCTCGACCTTCGCTGCGAATCCTCCGACCGAATTAAGATCTAGATCTCTTCCAAGCGCGCGGTGAAGTGCCGCAGGAAGGGAGATTCGCGGACGATCCGCAGCCCCCGGACCTTGTCCCGGTTCTTGTGGAGCTCGATGAGCGAATCCGCGACGTAGCGCAGGTGCGAGGCCGTGTAGACGCGGCGCGGGATGGCCAGCCGGACGAGCTCGAGCTCGGGATAGGTCTCCTGCTTCCCCTTGCCCGTCTTCTGGCCGAACATGACCCCGCCGATCTCGACCGCCCGGATGCCGAACTCCCGGTAGAGGGCCACGGTCAGGGCCCAGCCGGGGTATTGGCCCCGGCGGAGGTGGGGCAGGAACCGGTCGGCCAGGAGGTAGACGGCGTGGCCCCCGAAGGGCTTGAGAACGGGCACGCCCGCCCGGTCGAGGAGGCCGCCGAGGTAGGCCACCTGGGCCGTCCGGTGCTCGAGGTAGTCCTCGTCGAGCACCTCCTTGAGGCCCCGGGCCATGGCCTCGAGGTCGCGGCCGGCCAGGCCGCCGTAGGTCGGGAAGCCCTCGGTGATGATGAGATCGTTCTTGATCTTCTCGGCCAGGGCGTCGTCGTCCAGGGTGACGAAGCCGCCGATGTTGACCAGGGCGTCCTTCTTGCCGCTCATGGTCGCCCCGTCCGCGTAGGAGAACATCTCCTGGGCGATCTCGAGGACGCTCTTCTTGGCGTAGCCCTTCTCGCGCGTCTTGATGAACCAGGCGTTCTCGGCAAAGCGGCAGGCGTCGAGGAAGAAAGGGATGCCGTGATGGGCGCAGACCTCGCTCGTCTCCTTGATGTTCTTGAGCGACACGGGCTGGCCGCCGCCGCTGTTGTTGGTCACGGTCATCATGACCAGGGGGATCCGCTCCTTGCCCTTCCGTTCGATGAACTTCTTGAGCTTGGCCGTGTCCATGTCGCCCTTGAAAGGCTGGTCCGAGTCGGGATCGTAGGCCGGGGCCGCGGCCAGGTCCTCGGCCTTGGCCTCCAGGACCTCGATGTTGGCCCGGGTCGTGTCGAAATGGATGTTGCTGGGGACGCTGTCGCCTTTCTTGAGGATCGATCCGAACAGGACCCTCTCGGCGGCCCGCCCCTGGTGGGTGGGGATGACGTGGCGGAAGCCGAAGATCGAGCGCACGGACTCCTCGAGGTGGTAGAAGTTGCGGGCCCCGGCGTAGGACTCGTCGCCGGTCATGATCCCGGCCCACTGGTCGTCGCTCATGGCCGAAGTGCCGGAGTCGGTGAGCAGGTCGATCGTGACCTTCTCGGCCGGGATGCCGAAGGGATTGAAACCGGACTGCCTGAGCAGGGTCTCGCGCTCGCGGCGGGACGTCGAGCGCAGGGGCTCGACCATCTTGATGCGGAAGGGCTCCATCGGGGCTTTGAGCTCTGACATGGGTATCCTCTCTCAGAAGGCGGTCAATTTGCGGAACTGTCGGAAGCGGGCTTCGACCAGCCCGGCGTCGAGCGTCTCGAGCCGGCCGATGCCGAAATCCTCGATGGCGAACGAGGCCAGGACGCTGCCGTAGACGGCGGCCCGGCGGACGTCCCGGGCGCGAAGCCCCTCGTGGCCGTCGAGATAGCCCAGGAAGCCGCCGGCGAAGCTGTCCCCCGCCCCGGTCGGATCGATGACGTGTTCACACGGGTGGGCCAGGACGCCGAAGACCTCGTCGCGGCCGAAGACGAGCGCGCCGTGCTCGCCTTTCTTGAGCAGGACCAGCGACGGCCCCAGCCGCACCAGGGCCCTGCCGGCGGCGACGAGGTTCGCTTCCCCGGTGATCAGCCGGGCCTCCTCGTCGTTGGCGAACATGATGTCGATCCGGCCAAGCTCCTTGAGCAGGACGTCGCGCTGGCTCTCGATCCACAGCCGGATCGTGTCCATGGCCACGAGGGCCGGCTTGCGGAACTGGCGCAGGACGAACTCGTGGTGCTCGGGATTGAGGTTGGCCAGGTAGACGATGCGCGAGCCGCGGTAAGGCGCGGGGATCTCCGGCCGGAAATCGGCGAAGACGTTGAGGTCGGTCCGCAGGGTCGTCCGCTTGTTGGGATCGTCCTCGTACTTCCCTTCCCAATGGAAGGTCTTGCCGGCCTTGACCCTGAGCCCCCGCAGGTCGACCCCTCGGGATTTGAGCAGGGCCATGGTCTTGCGGGGAAAATCGCGGCCGACGACCCCGACGATCCGCGGCCGGGTGAAGAAGCTGGCCGCGAGCGAACAGTAGGTCCCCGAGCCGCCGACGATCCTCTCTCGGTCGCCCCAGGGCGTCCGGATGGTGTCGAAGGCGACGGAACCGACGATGACGAGGCTCATGGTGACTCCGGGTTCAGCGCAGGTACTTGTCGACAAGCAGGCCCAGCTTCTTCCTTGTCACGGCCGGCACGGCGCCGGGCTGGGTGACGATCGTGTTCGCGAGGGACGAACCGCAGGTGCAGCCGCGCGCGCCCTTCTCCCCGAGCGCGGGCAGCGCCTTCCCGAGGACGGCCTTGGCGTTGGCGATGTTGGCGGACAGGTTCTGGAGGACGAGCTCCACGGTGACCGGCTCCTCGGTCTCGTGCCAGACGTCGTAGTCGGTGACCAGGCTGAGCGTCGCGTAGCAGATCTCGGCCTCGCGGCAGAGCCTGGCCTCGGTCGCCGCGGTCATGCCGATGATGTCCGCGCCCCACGAGCGGTAGGCCAGAGACTCGGCCTTGGTCGAGAAGGCCGGCCCGTCGATGCAGAGGTAGGTCCCGCCCTTGTGGACCCTGAGACCCAGGCCTCGGGAGGCGTCGTGAAGGACCGCGTTGAGCTCGGGACAGACCGGCTGGGCCAGGCTGACGTGGGCGACGATCCCGCCGCCGAAGAAGGTGTTCGGACGCCGCGTCCGGTCGAAGAACTGGTCCGGCAGGACGATGTCGCGGGGCGGAACGTGCTCCCGCAGCGAGCCGACGGAGTTGACCGAGATGAGGCGCTCGACCCCCAACTTCTTGAAACCGAAGATGTTGGCCCGGTATGGGACCTCGGCCGGAAGAAGCCGGTGGCCCCGGCCGTGGCGGGCCAGGAAGGCCACCCGGCGGCCGCCGAGCGTCCCGATGACATAGGGACCGGAGGGCGCGCCGAAGGGCGTCCGCAGCCGGACTTCTGTTTTGTTCGCGAAACCCTCGATCTCGTAGAGCCCGGTCCCGCCCAGGATGCCGATCGTGGCCGAGGGGCTTGCCTTCGTGGTTCTCCGTGCCATGGGTTCTCCTCGCCCTGATATACCTTTTTCCCGGAGGCCGCGTCAACTCCCTCGGCCCATACGTTCGCCGTTCGGGACTCGTCCCGGCCGCGCGCCGTCTTTGCTTTTTTCGGGGGAAATGGATATCCTAGGATGACCATGAAGTACGTCTATCTCGATGCCTCCTCGGGAGTTAGCGGGGACATGTGCCTCGGCGCCCTGCTCGACCTGGGGGTCGATCCGGCCCTCTTCACCGAGAGGATGGCCGGCCTCCGTCTGCCCGTGGGGATCGCCGTCCGGCGCGTCCGCCGGGGCGGTTTCGCCGCCCTCAAAGTGGATGTCGACGTCCGCCGGCACGATCACATCGAACGCAACTTTGCCGACATCGAGAAGATCGTCCTCAAGAGCCGTTTCCGGCCGGCCGTCAAGGACCGGGCCCTGACCGTCTTCAAGAGGCTGTTCGAAGCCGAGGCCAAGGTCCACGGCCGCGGGTTCAGAGCGGCCCACCTCCACGAAGCCGGGGCCGACGATGCCCTGGTCGACGTCGTAGGGACGGCCTTCCTCCTCGACGAGCTGGGGGTCTCCGAGCTCTATTGCTCGCCTCTCAATGTCGGCTCGGGTTGGGTCGAGACCTCCCACGGCCGCCTGGCCGTCCCGCCGCCGGCCGTCGCCGAGCTCCTGCGGAAAGCCCCGGTCTACGCGGCCTGGGTGGAATCGGAGCTCGTCACCCCGACGGGAGCGGCCATCGTCGCGGCCCTGGCCAAAGGATTCCTGAAGCTCCCCGAGCTCGTCTACGACCGGATCGGCCGCGGCGCCGGGACGAAGGAATTCCCCGGCATCCCGAATATTCTCCGGATCTATTACGGCGACGCCGCCGCCTTCGACGCGGAAAAGAGCGTCTTCGTCGTCGAAGCGACGATCGACGACGCGACGCCCCAGCTCCTGGCCCATTTCCTCGAGCGGGCCTTCGAGGAGGGCGCCCTGGACGCCGCTCTCTCCCCCGTCGTCATGAAAAAGAACCGCCTGGGCACGAAGCTCGAGCTCCTGGTGGCCGCCGAACGAATGGACGCCCTCGTCGAGGCCGTCTTCGTCGAGACGACGTCCATCGGCGTCCGTTACTACCCGGTCGGCCGCCGCGTCCTCGACCGACGCTTCGAAGAGGTCCGCGTCGACGGCGCGAAGGTCGGCCTCAAGGTGGCCTCGCTCGGCGGCCGGACGGTCAACGTCCAGCCCGAATACGACGATCTCCTCGCGGCGGCCCGGAAGACGCGACGCCCCCTCAAGGAGCTTTCCCACCTGGCCGTCGGCGCCTATGCCGCCCGAAAGCGCGGGACGCGCTAGGCGCGGGCGGCCGGAGCGATAAGGACATCCCATGGACATCAAGAAGATCGAGAAAGGCGTCACGCTCGTCCTCGAGGGCGTCGGGGAGGACCCCCGCCGGGCCGGCATCAGGGCGACCCCCCGCCGAGTGGCCCGGATGCTCGCGGAGATCCTCGGCGGCTCCGAGCTCGAGGCGACGCGGAACCTCCGCGTCATCCAGGACGAGAAGCACGACGAGATGGTCCTCATCAAGAACATCCCCCTCTACTCGATGTGCGAGCACCACCTTCTCCCGTTCGCGGGAGTGGCCCACGTGGCCTATATCCCCAAAGCCGGGCGCATCGTCGGACTGAGCAAGATCGCCCGGGTCGTGGAGGCCCTGTCCAGGCGGCTGCAGATCCAGGAGCGGTTGACGAAACAGATCGCCGACCTCGTCGACGTGCATCTGCAGCCCCTGGGCGTCATGGTCGTCATCGAGGCCGAGCACATGTGCATGTCGATGCGCGGGGCGAAAAAGCCCAAGTCGATCACGGTGACCTCGGCCGTCCGCGGCTCGTTCCGGAAAAACCCGGCGACGCGGGCCGAGGCCATGATGCTCATCCGAGGAGGACTCCGCAGTGGCAAAGAATTCTAAAAATACGTTCTATATCACGACCCCGATCTACTACGTCAACGACGTGCCCCACATCGGGCACGCCTACACCACCGTCATCGCCGACGCCCTGGCCCGCTTCCAGAAGCTGGCCGGCAAGGACGTCTTCTTCCTGACGGGGACCGACGAGCACGGCCAGAAGATCGAGAAGGCCGCGGCCGAAAAAGGCCTGACGCCCAAGGCCCTGGCCGACTCCGTCGTCGGCCGGGCCCAGGACCTGTGGAAGGCCCTGGACATCTCGAACGACTTCTTCATCCGGACGACCATGGACTTCCACGAGAAGGGCGTCCAGAAGCTCTTCCAGACGCTCCTCGACAAGGGGGACATCTACAAGGGCGAGTACAAGGGCTGGTACTGCGTCTCCGACGAGAATTTCCTGCCCGACGACGTCGCCGTCGACGCCGACGGGTCGAAGACCTGCCCGGATTGCGGCAAGAAGGCCTCGGTGGTCTCCGAGGAGACCTACTTCTTCCGGCTCTCGGCCTACCAGGACCGGCTGCTGGCCCTCTACGAGGAGCACCCCGAGTTCGTCCGGCCCCAGAGCCGACTCAACGAGGTCGCTAGTTTCGTGCGAAGCGGGCTCAGGGACCTCAGCATCACCCGGACGACCGTCAAGTGGGGAGTCCCGGTCCCGGGCGATCCCAAGCACACGATCTACGTCTGGTTCGACGCCCTCCACAACTACGTCACGGGCATCGGCTACGACTGGAACATGGAGCGCTACGACAAGTTCTGGCCGGCCGACATCCACCTCGTCGGGAAGGACATCCTGAGGTTCCACGCCGTCTACTGGCCGGCCTTCCTCATGGCCTCGGGCCTGCCCCTGCCCCGGACGGTCTACGGCCACGGCTGGTGGCTCCGGGACGACACCAAGATGTCCAAGTCCAAGGGCAACGTTCTCGACCCCCACGTCCTGCTCAAGGTCTTCGGTCCCGACCCCCTGCGCTACTTCCTGCTGCGCGAGATCCCCATCGGCCAGGACGGCAACTTCTCCCACGAGGGTTTTCTCCACCGGGTCAACTCGGACCTGGCCAACGACTTCGGCAACCTCGTCCAGCGGACGCTGACCATGATCGGCAACTACTTCGGCGGCGAGATCACGGCGCCGGGAGAGGAGACGGCCGAGGACGCCCGCATCCGGACGGAGTTCGGGGAGCTCAAGGGCCGCGTCTTCGACCTCTACGACGCCTGCGCCCTCAACAAGGCCCTCGAGGAGATCTGGGCCTACATCGGGACGGTCAACAAGTACCTGGCCGACAACCAGCCCTGGATCATGGCCAAGGACCCGGCCCTGAAGCCGCGCCTGGCCCGGGTGCTGTTCCAGGCCGCGGCGGCCATCCGGGGCGCGAGCTACCTCGTCTTCCCGGTCATGCCCCGGTCGGTCGAGCGCATCTGGGACTTTCTCAACGAGGCCAAGAAGCCCGCGGACGTCCCCTACGCGGAGATGGCCTTCGAGGGCTTCGGCCCCGGCCGCAAGGTCGGGATGCCGCAGGCGCTCTTCCCGCGGGTCGCCTTAAAGGATTTCCTGGCCGACGAGACGGCGTCGCCCGCCGCTCCGGCCGCCCCGGCGGAGAAGCCGGGAACGACGATGGAGGGAGTCAAGAACATGGACATGGTCACGTACGAGGAATTCAAGAAAATGGACCTGAGGGTCGCCCAGATCCTCGAAGCCGAGCGTGTGCCCGGCGCGACCAAGATCCTCAAGCTCAAGATCGACATCGGCACGGAGCAGAGGCAGATGGTGGCCGGCGTCGCCGAGACTTACGCTCCCGAGGACCTGGTCGGCAAGAAGCTCATCGTCATCGTCAACCTTCAGCCGGCGGTCATCCGCGGCATCGAGTCGCAGGCCATGCTCCTCGCGGCCATCACCGCGGACAACAAGGCCCTCATCCCCTTCTTCGACCGGGACATCCCGGCCGGCGCCATGGTCAAGTAGGGCGGCAATCAGCTCGTGGCCTTCGAGCCCGCGAGCCTAGCCCCGGTCGGAAAGGACCGCCTCTATCCGCTCGGCGGGGACCGCCCCTAGCCGGAGGATGCAGGGCTCGCCGTGGGCCAGATCGACGATCGTCGAAGGAAGTCCGCCGGGCGTCCGGCCGCCGTCGATGAGCCATTCGACCTTGGTCCCGACGAGCGCCGCCACTTCGGCCGGTTCGGCCAGCTCTCTCTCGCCCGCGAGGTTGGCGCTCGTGGCGGTCAGCGGTTCGGCCAACTCCCGGACGAGGGCCCTGAGCCAGCCCAGGGGAGGGATGCGGACGGCGACCGTCCGGCCCGGGCCGAGCAGGAAATCCGGCAGGCCCACGGCGGCCGGCAGGACGAGGGTCAGAGGGCCCGGCCAGAACTCCCCGGCCAGAGCCGTGAAAGGCGCGGGCAGGTCCCTTGTGATCCCCCGGACCATGTCGAGGTCCGAGGCCATGACGGAGAGCGGCTTCGAGCGGTCTCTTTCCTTCAGCCGGTAGACCCGTTCGACGCCCTTCCTCGAGAACGCGGCGGCCCCCAGGCCATAGAAGGTCTCGGTCGGATAAGCGGCCACCGCCCCCCCGAGAAGGGAGGCGGCGATCTCGGCCAGGGGCAGGGCCCCGTCAGCCGCCGGGCCGACCTTGACGACGCGGGTTTCGGTCATTGCGCTCTCCCGGGCGGGATGTTAGCCGCCCGGTGTCCAAATGTCAAACAGGCCCCGGGACGGATCCGGAGGACACCTGACCTGTTTTGGGCACAGCCCTCTCAAGGGCCCTGCCTGTTGACCAGGCGGGCCGCCTGGCATATTTTTTGCTATAATGAGTGTTGTATAGGAGGAACGACATGAAAAAACTGATGGTCATCGCCGCGGCGCTTCTCGTCCTGATCCCCTCGCTGGGCTTTTCCGATTCGATCTCCATGCGGCTCGGCTATTACATGCCCCGGGCCCTTTCCAATTCCTATCTCGCCCAGCACGACAACAGCCTCTGGGCGATCGAGCTCGATCAGATGAGCTTCGCGATGAAGGATTTCCGGGGCGGGATCATGGGCCTCAGCTACGAGTACTTCGTCAGCAAGAACTTCAGCCTGGCGTTCACCCTCGATTCCTTCACCCGGAGCCGGATGGGCTACTACAACGACTGGGTCTGGTTCGCTCTCGAAGAAGGCGATTTCGCCTTCCCCTACGAGCTCTACGACGGCGACGATATCCTTCACTCCTTCAGCGTCACCACGACGCCCCTCCAGCTCTCCGTCAAGTTCTCGCCGCTCGGACGCAAGACCCGGATCATCCCCTTCATCGGCGGCGGCGCCACGCTCAACCTCTGGCGGGTCCGGATCTACGGCGACACGGTCAACTTCGCCGATCCCTGGATCTACCCCGACGAGGTGTATGGCGACGTCGACATCTACCCCCTCGAGTCGACCAACGGCCGGGAGACGGGAATGGCCTTCGGCTGGCACGCCTTCGGCGGGGTCGAGGTCCCGATCGGCTACCGGGCGACCTTCGGGCTCGAGGCCCGCTGGCATTCGGCCAAGGCCAAGTTCGAGGAGTGGTTCCTCGACTTCGACGATTTCGAGCTCGGCGGACTGGCCCTCACGGCCGTCTTCAGCTACTGGTTCTAGATCCTCGACGCGACGACCGGTTTGGGGACATGTACCTCCGGTACATGTCCCCTTTTTTTATGAGATCTTCTCGAGCCGGATGTTCTGGGTCTTGTCGAAGCGGATGACCAGGCGGCCCCAGACCGAGGCGATCTCGACGCGCCCGGCGAACCGGCAGGGGAACTCGTCCTTCTCGAAGCCGGCCCGGACGTCCTCCCCGGCTTCGAAAAAGTCGAGGATGAACGGCAGGGCAAAGGTCTTCTCCCCTGTTCGCGGCAGGCTCTTGTCGCCCTCGATGGGCCCGGTCAGGACCTCGCGGCCGCTGAAATACAGCGAGAAGTCGATGGTGTCGACGATGAGCTCATAACGGTTGCCGTTCTTGAACCTGGGCTGGAAGACCACGTCGGCCCCGCCGACGGTGAGGTCCTTGACCTTGAGCGGCAGGAGGTCGATCTCGGGGTCCTGGAAGATGGGGAACTCGCCGCTGAAGGCGAAGGCGACCTTTTGCTCCCGGTTCCGCTCGTTGCGGAAGATCATCTCCCCGACGACATCGCAGAGGGCCTTGTCCTCGATGGGGCCGAGGGCGGCCCGCAGGAGGTCGTAGGAGATCTTGACCGGCAGGGCGAGGAGCGTCTGCCCGCCGGCCGGGACGGCGAGCGGGGCTTCGAGCCCGACCGTCGTATTGATATATTCCTGCTGGTCGATGCGCACGCGGTAGCGGTAGCGCACGAGGTCCCGCGGCTTGGAGAAACCGTTGTCGACGGCGACGTGGAAGGCCAGGACGAGGCCCGAGGAGCTGAGGTTCTTGATGACCTTCTCCTTGAGGCTCAGGGTGATGTCGTCCCTGGCCGCCGGGGCCGCGGCCAGGGCGCCGCAGAGGCCCAGCGCGGCGGCCAGCGCCGTCGCCCGCCGTACCGATGATATCGTTCTCACTGTCTCTCCAGTCCTTCAGGATACCTGAAAAACCGCATGCCGACAAGCCGTCAAAACGGGGACGCTCCCGGGAACGCCCGCTTAATTGCCCGTTGCAGTGACGGCGGGCGGGCCCTATAATGGGGGTCCATGATCCCCACAGGAGGGACCCCATGTTCAGACGCTCTTGGCCCGGACTCGGGACCGTTATCCTCGCCGCCGCCGCGTTGGCCGTTTCCTGCGGCCCGAAGGACGGCGCGAAGTCGGGAACAGCCCCCGGACAGCCCAAGCACGACGCCGCGGTCTACGTCAAGGGATCGCCGGCGAGCGCGGAGGCGGACTTCCTCGCGGTCGACCTCACGGGCTTCGAGAGGCCTTCGAGCCCGCTCGAATTCACCAAGTTCTTCCACCTGCCGCCCGTGGAGCAGGGCCGCACCGGGACCTGCTGGTCCTACGCCGCCACCTCCCTCCTCGAATCCGAGCTGAGGCGCCGGGGCCGGCCCGAGGTCAAGCTCTCGGAACTCTTCACGGTCTACTGGGAATACGTCGAGAAGGCCCGCCGCTTCGTCCGTA
>JBFYNT010000011.1:0-12527 GCA_041304225.1 Candidatus Aminicenantota bacterium | reverse complement strand
GCTCCTGGAGCTTCTCGCGGTCGTAGTCGGAGGTCGTATCTTCGATCTGGGCGCGGATCTGCTTGATCCGGGCCTGGACGTCGCCCGCCTTGCCCATGCCCTCGACGATGGTCGTGTTGTCCTTGTCGATGACGACCTTCTTCGCTTCGCCGAGCCAATCGGCGCTGACCTTCTCGAGCTTGACGCCGATCTCCTCGGTGATGACCTGGCCGCCGGTCAGGACGGCGATGTCCTCGAGCATGGCCTTGCGCCGGTCGCCGAAGCCGGGGGCCTTGACGGCGCAGCACTGGAAGGTGCCCTTGAGCTTGTTGACGACCAGGGTGGCCAGGGATTCGCCTTCGACTTCCTCGGCCACGACGAGCAGGGGCCGGCCCATGCGGGCCACGTTCTCGAGCAGGGGCAGGAAATCCTTGAGGTTGCTGATCTTCTTCTCGTGGAGGAGGATGAGGGGCTTCTCGAGGACGCACTCCATCCGCTCGGGGTCGGTCACGAAATAGGGCGACAGGTAGCCGCGGTCGAACTGCATGCCCTCGACCGTCTCCGTGGTCGTCTCGAGGCCCTTGGCCTCCTCGACCGTGATGACGCCGTCCTTGCCGACCTTGTCCATGGCCTCGGCGATGATCTTGCCGATGGACGGATCGTTGTTGGCCGAGATGGCGCCGACCTGGGCGATCATCTCGCCGCTGACCTCGCGGCTCATCTTCTTGAGCTCGCCGATGATGGTCTCGACGGCTTTGTCGATGCCCTTCTTGATCAGGGTCGGGTTGGCGCCGGCCGTGACGTAGCGGAGGCCCTCGCTGTAAACGGCCTGGGCCAGGACCGTAGCGGTCGTGGTGCCGTCGCCCGCGACGTCGGACGTCTTGGACGCGACTTCCTTGACCAGCTGGGCGCCCATGTTCTCCCAGGGGTCCTTGAGCTCGACTTCCTTGGCGACGGTGACGCCGTCCTTGGTGCTGGTGGGCGAGCCGAACTTCTTGTCGAGGACGATGTTCTTGCCGCGGGGGCCGAGCGTCGCCTTGACGACGTTGCTGAGGACGTTCACGCCCTTGAGCAGGGCGTGGCGGGCCTCGTCTCCGGAAAGGATCTGTTTAGCCATGGTGTCTCCTTACTTCTCGATGATCGCGAGGATCTCTTCCTCGCGGACGATGACGTGCTCGACGCCGTCCACCGTCACTTCGGTGCCGCTGTACTTGCCGATGAGGACGTGGTCGCCCTTCTTGACCGCCAGGGCGATCGTCTTGCCCTCGTCGGTGACCCGCCCCTTGCCGGCCTCGATGATCTCGGCCTCCTGGGGCTTTTCCTTGGCCGTGTCCGGGATGATGATCCCGCCTCTTTTGACTTCCTGTTCCTCGAGTCTCTTGAGGAGCACTCTGTCGTACAGAGGATGAACTTTCATAGAAACCTCCTTGGTGATACCTGTAAATTAGCAGTCAGAAAATGTGAGTGCTAATAATACAAAAAGCGGGCGCATTTGTCAAGGGGAATTTTATCAAAATTAGCAGTCTTTGGTTTCGACTGCTAATATTTCTTCCGGATCTTGAGGAGCTTGGCCCGGTTATGGAGGGTGTTCCGATGGATGCCCAGGGACTTGGCCATCTTGGTCTGGTTCCCCTCGTGCCTACGGGCCGTTTGCTCGAAGAAGATCTTCTCGAACTCGCGGAGGGCGTCCTTGAGGCTGATCTCCTTGTCCACCATGTCTTTGACGATGAGCTCCATGCGCTGGTGGAGGTTGAGGTCGCTAGATTTTTTGTCCATGTTTCCCTCCGCTCTCGCGGATCCGCTTGTACGAGGAGTTGAACTTGGCCCTCAGGTCCCGGGGGATCATGTTGATGACGGCCCGGGTGACGCCGAGGCAGGCCGGGGCGACGACCGAGGTCTCCAGGGCCGGCTTGGCGACCTCGAACGAGACCAGGGCGAAGACGATGATGCCGCAGATGAGAACGGCCTTGACGAATCCGAACAGGGCGCCGAAAAGCCGGTTGGCGAAGGCCAGCGGCCCTTTCATGGCCTTGGTCAGCAGGTGGCCGATGACGGCCCCGGCGATGAGCACGAGGACGAACAGCAGCAGGAAGCCGAGGAAGTTGCTGAGCAGTCGGTTGTGGATGAAGGTCTCGAAGATCCCGGCCGTCCGCTCGTAATAGAAGCTGGCCAGGACGAGGCCGGCGAGGACCGCGACGAGGCCGATGATCTGTTTGACGAAACCCTTGAAGATGCCGACGATGGCCGTCAGGACCATGATGGTCACGAGCAGGATGTCGAGCCAGTTCATGCCGCGCCTCCCCTTCGCTCCCGCAGCCGTTCGACCATCCCGTAATCCCCCTCGGCCAGGGCGCCGAAGGCGACGTGGGGCTTGATCCGGCCGTGGAAATCCGAGCCGGCCGTGGCCACGAGATCGAGCTCGCCGGCCAGCCGGCGATAGAAGTCCGTCTGCTCGGACGTATGGTAGAACGTGAAGACCTCCAGCCCGGCCAGGCCGTGCTCTTTGAGCGTACGGGCGTCGTCGGCCGTGGTCCTCTGGAAATAGGCCCCGGGGTGGGACAGGACCGGTGCGCCCCCGGTCGCCGGGGCCGCCTCCAGGACATCGAGGAGGGCCACGAATTTCTTGGGCACCCAGGCGGGCCGTCCCTCGGCGAAATATTCCTTATAGAACATGTAGGGGGCGAAGGGCCGGTTCTCCGGCCTGTAGAACAGCCCCAGGGCCGGGTTCCCCTGGTTCTCCGGACCGTCGAGGAGGATCTGGGCGATCTTGACGCCGAGGGGCGGCACGCCGTTGGATTTGGCCTCGACCTCGTCCATGGTCAGGGCGAAGCCGAGCCCGCGGAGCTTTTCGATCCGCTCCCGCGTCTCCGTCATGCGGCACTCGGTCTGGCGCCCGATGATCCCGGCCAGGGCCGGGCTCGTCCAGTCCACAAAGGGCAGCAAGAGGTGGAACTCGCGGCCGTCGAAGAGGGTCGTGATCTCGATGCCCGGGATGACCTCGACACCGGCGCCGAGGCCCAGCTCGACGGCCTCCGGGTAGGCGGCCACCGTGTCGTGGTCGGCGATCGAGAAGGCGCGCAGGCCATGCTCCGCCGCGAACCCGACCAGCTCGGCCGGCGAGAAGTCCCCGTCCGAGCTCAAATTCGAGTGGACGTGGAAGTCGACACGTCCGTTCATGCGAGGTCGTCGAGCCCTGTCAGGACCTTGTAGATTTCCAGGTACTTCTGTGAGGTCTTGGCCACGATCTCCGCGGGCAGGTCGGGCGGCGGCGTGTTCTTGTCCCAGCTCGTCGTCTCGAGGTAGTCGCGAACGAACTGCTTGTCCAGGCTGGGCTGGGACTTGCCCGGCTCGTAGAGGGCCAGCGGCCAGAACCGCGAGGAATCCGGGGTGAAGATCTCGTCGACCAGGACGAGCTCGTCGCCGTCCAGGCCGAACTCGAACTTGGTGTCGGCGATGATGATGCCCTTGGAGACGGCGTAGAGGGCGGCCTTCTGGTAGAGCTCCAGGCTGGCCTTGCGGATCTTGTGGGCCAGCTCCGAGCCGATCTCCTTTTCCACGTCCTTGAAGGAGATGTTGACGTCGTGGCCGTGCTCGGCCTTGGTCGAAGGCGTGAAGATGGGCTCGGGCAGCCGGTCGGACTCCTTGAGCCCTTTGGGCATCTTGAGGCCGCAGATCTTGCCCGTCGTCTTGTACTCCTTCCAACCGGAGCCGGAAAGGTAGCCGCGGACGACGCATTCGACGGGGATGACCGCGGTCCTCTTGACCAGCATGGAGCGCTTGGCCAGGAGGCCGGCGAAGGGGGCCAGGGCCGGTGGGAAATCCTTCGTTTCCGTGGCCAGGAGATGGTTGGGCAGGACCAGGCCGACGAAATCGAACCAGAACTTGGAGATCTGGGTCAGGACCTTGCCCTTGTAGGGGATGAGCGAAGGCAGGACCCAGTCGAAGGCGGAGATGCGGTCCGTGGCGACGATCAGCAGCTTGTCGCCGACCTCGTAGACGTTGCGGACCTTGCCTTTCTTGAAGAGAGGCAGACCTGTAAGCTCGATATCACCGATGGGGTTTTCCATAACCATCTCCTTTAAGAACCCGTCAAGGATAGCCAAATCGTTTTCAAAAAGCAAATCGGGCCTCGGGGATCGGCTCCGTTCGCTGCGGCAATCCTTAACGCCGTCCCGGTCCGGAGCCGATGGGGCGTCTCCGTCCCGATGCCGGCTAGATCACCGCTTTATGCTTACTCCGCGATGCCCCTCAACCCCTGCTTCCGCGGCCTTTGGCCCGAGAGATCGACCTCCGCCAAAGGCAACGGCGCGCGGAGCGGAGCCGCGGCCCACCCGATCGCATTTGCTTTTTAAAACGATCCCTGAAAACAGAACGAAGAGAGCGGTAAGAAGCCCCTCCTTCTTATTGGCTCAAGCCGATGAAATTGCACATCCGGCGGGGATCGGCGGAGTTGCGGCGGTAGGACAGGAGGCGCGGTTCGCAGTGGGTGCAGGCCGGGCCGGGATTAAAGATGTTCGCTTTCCTGAAGCCCAGCCCGCGGAGGAGCCCGAGATTGGCGGCGCCCAGATCGAGGAGATACTTGCGCTTGAGAACGGGGACACGGATCTCCGGAACTTGGGCCCGGGTCTCACGCGCCGGAAGCTTGGCGGGGACCGGGACCTCGGGAACGTGGCCCCGGATCGCGAAAACGGCCTCGGGGAAACCGGCCTTCAGGAAGCCCTCCCGCACCTCGGTCCCGACCTCGTAGCAGGCGGCGCCGATGCAGGGGCCGAGCACGGCCAGCATCGCTTCCGGTTTCGAGCCGTAGGCCTCGCCCATGGCCCGGACGGCTTTATCCAGAATGCGCTTCTCGGTGCCCCTCCAGCCGCAGTGGACGGCGGCCACGGCCCGGTTCTCCTCATCGAGGAGGAGGACGGGCAGGCAGTCGGCCGTGCGGATGACGAGGACGAGGCCCGGGACGTTCGTCATCAGGGCGTCGCCCTCGGGCTTGCCGGCGGGAGCCGCGTCCAGCCGGTGAATGACGTCCGAATGGACCTGGCGCATGACGACGGGCGACATCCCTTTCGATGCGGCGAAGCCCAGGAAGTCCGACTCGCTCCAGCGGGCGTCGCCGAAGCCGTGGACGAGGCCGGGGACGGCCACGAGGCGCGGCACGGTGAGGAAGGGGCTCTGGCTTTCGAACACGGCGCCCCACTAATACCAGAAAGCCGGGGCCCGCTCAAGGCGTCACCTAGGCATCTGGATCCTCCCGCCCCGCAGGCCCGCCTCCAGGGGGCCGGCGGCGGCTTGTCATTTGGGGCCCGCCCTCGTATGATGAGGTCACTATGCCGTTCAAGGATGACACCATGCTTCTCCCCGCCGCTTTCGGCATCGTCCTGGCGCTCGTGGGCGCCGTCCTCCTGGCCTCGGAAACCCGCCCCCGGGCCCGCGAATTCGGCCTCGTCGTCGGCGTCCTGCCGGCCGGACCGCTCAACGCCATCACCGACGTCGCCGGGGTCGCCGTCGGTCAGGTGACGATCGTCGAAGGCCGGGACGTCCGGACGGGCGTCACGGTCGTCCTGCCCCACGGCGGCAACGTCTTCCAGGACAAGGTCCCGGCCGGGATCTCGGTCGGGAACGGATACGGCAAGCTTACGGGCGTCACCCAGGTCATGGAGCTCGGCACCCTCGAAACGCCCATCGTCCTGACCAACACCCTGAGCGTTCCGGCGGCGGCCGAGGGCGTCATCGACTGGACGCTCGGCCTCCCCGGCAACGAGAAAGTCGTCTCGGTCAACCCGGTCGTCGGCGAGACGAACGACGGCTGGCTCAACGACATCCGGGGCCGGCACGTCACCAGGGCCCACGTCCTCGACGCCATCCGCAAAGCCTCCGGCGGGCCGGTCGCCGAAGGGGCGGTCGGCGCCGGCACGGGCACGACCTGTTTCGATTACAAGGGCGGGATCGGCACCGCCTCCCGCCGCCTGCCCGGCGCACGGGGCGGCTGGTCGGTCGGCGTCCTCGTCCAGACGAATTTCGGCGGCGTTCTGACCATCCGCAGCCTGCCCTTCGACCGGAGGGACGCCGGATCAGGGGCGGGCGCCGGAGGAGCCGCGGCCCCGAATCCCGGCGGCGACGGCTCCTGCATGATCGTCGTGGCCACCGACGCGCCCCTCGACGCCCGCAACCTCGAGCGCCTGGCGAAAAGGGCCCTGCTCGGCATTGCCCGGACCGGCGGCTACTTCTCGAACGGCAGCGGCGACTACGCCATCGCCTTCTCCACCGCCGCGTCCGTCAGGGTCCCCCACCGCTCGGAGGCGCCGACACGGACGGTCACGCTGCTGCGGGACGACGCGGTCTCGCCGCTCTTCCAGGCCGCGGCCGAGGCCGCCGAGGAGGCCATCCTCAATTCCCTGTTCAAGGCCGTCCGCACCGAGGGCAAGGACGGGCATATCGCCGAGGCCCTGCCGCTCGACCGGGTCCGGGAGCTTCTCAAGTGAGCCGGAAGAAGCTCAAGACGATCGGCGTCCTCGGCGGCATGGGCCCCGAGGCCGGCGCCGCCTTCTTCGAAAGGATCGTCCGCGAGACCGACGCGGGCCGCGATCAGGACCATCCGCCGGTCATTCTCTACAGCTTGCCTCAAGTCCCGGACCGTACGGAGGCCATCCTCCACGGCGGCCAGGATCCCGTGCCGGCCCTCCGGCGCGGACTCGCCGCCCTGCGACGCGCCGGGGCGGATTTCGCCGTCATGGCCTGCATCTCCGCCCATTATTTCCAGCCCCGGCTCGTTCCCCGGTCGCCCCTGCCGCTCATCAGCCTGATCGACGAGACGGTCGCGGCCATTATCAAAATGAAGCCCGTCCCCCGCTCCATAGGGCTCCTGGCCACGGACGGGACCGTCCGGTCGGGGATCTTCGCCCGGGCCTTCGAGGCCGCCGGGATCGCCGTGCTCACGCCTTCATCCCGTGATCAGGCCCGGCTGACGACGGCGATCTACGGCCAAAAAGGCATCAAGGCCGGTTTCCCCCGGGGTCCGGCCCGTGAGGCCGTCCTCGAGGTCGCCCGGGGGCTCGTTCGCCGGGGCGCCGGGGCCATTCTGGCCGGCTGTACCGAGATCCCCCTGGTCCTCGGCCCCGCCGACCTCCCCGTCCCCCTGGTCGACCCCATGATCGCCGGGGCCCGGGCGGCCGTCCGCCGCTCCGGCGCCCGCTTTAAGCCCTAAGATCGATCCGGCTCGTTCTCCTTGACTTTACAGGGGGATTCCGGTATAAATCGGCGGTACTTTTCCCCAAGTGAGGAGGTGAAAGTTCTTGGCTTTTGTACAGCTTGACGAAGGTGAAAACCTCGAATCCGCGCTGCGCCGGTTTAAAAGAAAGGTCCAGCAGGAAGCGATCATCAAGGAGATCAAGAAGCACTCGGTCTACTTCAAGCCCGGCGAAAAGAAGCGCATGAAGCAGGCCCAGGCGCGCAAGCGGATGAGGCGGCGCATCAAGAGAGAGCGCGACGTCGAATACTGAGAACTTTCCATACTCCTCGATATTCCAACGTCCCGATCCGACACGACAACCGAACCGAAGGGCGGGGCCCAGCGCGAGAGAGGGGGAGCCACGGCGACTCAAAAACCCGCATGGCTGAAGGTCCGACTCCCGTCGCACGCGGACTATTTTCGCGTCGCGGAGATCGTCCGGAGCGGAGGCCTGCACACCATCTGCGAGAGCGCCCGCTGTCCCAACATCGGCGAGTGCTGGGAGCGCCGGACCGCCACGTTCCTCATCCTCGGCGACACCTGCACCCGCCGTTGCGCCTTCTGCGCCGTGGCCAAGGGCACGCCGCTCCCGCTCGACCCCGATGAGCCGGCCCGCGTCGCCGGGGCGGTGGCCGCGCTCGGCCTGGCCTACGCCGTCGTCACCTCGGTGACCCGGGACGACCTCCCGGACGGCGGGGCGGCCCACTTCGCGGCGGTCATCCGGGCCATCCGGACCGCCCGCCCCGACGCCCGGGTCGAGGCGCTCATCCCCGACTTCGGCGGCGACGAGGCCGCCCTCGGCGCGGTCCTCGACGCCTCGCCCGACGTCCTCAACCACAACCTGGAGACGACGGAATCCCTCTACCCGGCCATCCGTCGTCCCCGCGAGAACTACCGCCGCTCGCTCGGCGTGCTGGCGAACGCCAAGAAGCGGGGCGCCCGGACCAAGTCGGGCCTGATGATCGGCCTCGGGGAGAACGAGGCCGACATCCTAAAGGCGTTCGCCGACCTGCGGCGGGCCGGCTGCGACCTTCTGACCGTCGGACAGTACCTCCGGCCGACGGCCGCGCATCCCCCGGTCGCGAAGTACTACACCCCGGAGGAATTCGAGGCCTTCGCCGCGGAGGCCCGCCGGGCGGGCTTCCGGGAGGTCGTGTCCGGGCCGCTCGTCCGCAGCTCCTACGAGGCCGGGCGCCTCTTCGACGCGGTCCGGGAAAAGGATGGAGTGTCATGCGCTACCTGATCTTCACCGATATCCACGGCAACCTCGAGGCCTTCCACGCGGTCCTCAAGGCCGTCCAGAAGAAGAGGATCGACCACTACATCTTCCTCGGCGACCTGGTCGGCTACGGGGCCTCGCCGAACGAGGTCATCCAGAAGATCCTGACCCTCAAGCCCCTGTCCATCATCCGGGGCAACCACGACAAGGCCGTCTCCGGCCTCGACTCCGTCCAGACCTTCAATCCCATCGCCGCCTCGGCCATCTTCTGGACCAAGAAGACGATCACCCGCAAGAACCTCGACTTCCTGGTCCGCCTGAAGCAGAGCCCCGAGGTCATCCAGGACTCCATCACCATCTGTCACGGCGCGCCCTTCGACGAGGATTACTATATCTTCGGCGAGTTCGACGCGGCCGAGGCCTTCTCCTACATCCAGACGCCGGTCTGCTTCTTCGGCCACACCCACTTCCCCTTCGTCTACACCGACAAGGACGGCAACGTCGAGGGCACGTTCCTCGAAGGCAACGCCAACGAGGTCAAGCTCGAGAAGGGCGTCCGCTACCTGGTCAATCCCGGCTCGGTCGGCCAGCCGCGGGACCGCAATCCGCGGGCCGCCTTCGCCGTCTACGACTCCGAGGCCCGGACCATCAAGTTCAGCCGGGTCGAGTACGACATCGAAGAGGCCAAGAGGAAGATCATCGACGAACGGCTCCCGCCGGCCCTGGCCGAGCGCCTCAGCCTCGGCATCTAGAAGACCGGGGATTCATTCACGCGGGCGGAAGAGCCGGTCGCCCAGGGTCTCGCCGAGGAAGAACTTGAACAGGAAGAAATAGAGGAAGACGAGGACGCCGTATAGCAGGAGCATGGATCCGGACATCGAGCCCAGGATCTCGAAAAAGGTCAGGCCCATCGACGCCGCGGCCAGTCCCAAGGCGACGAGCCAGAAGAGGCCGACGAACAGGACGTCGAAGATCTTGGACTTGAAGAAGACGGAGAAGCTGAAGGCCGGGCGCGGTCCCGCCTCATCGCTCTCGTCGAGGGGCTCGATCCCGCGCCGGACCTCCTCGCCCCCCTCGGCCCCTCGCCGGGGCAGGATGGGTTCGCGTGTCGGCCGCGCGGGCTCGGCGGCTTCCTCGTCCGTCTCAGCCGCCGCCTCTTCCTCCTCGCCCTCCGCCCCGGTTTCTTCCTCGTCCGCCGGCCGGCCGAACGGCAGCGGCGACTGGCTCACCCGCTCGGGGAGTCCCATCGTCGAATCCGAGGCCTTGCGCCGCGGGAAGATCTCGACCTCTTCCCCGGTATCCGTGGCCGCCGGCTCGCCGCCGCGTATCTTACGGGTCTCGACCGGGCCGGTGTCCGCCGGGAAGACGGGGGCGCCTTTCATGGTGCTGGCCCAGGGAGGGAGCGTGCCGGTCGGCGGCTCGCCGGTCGCCGGCGCCTCCGACTTGGTCGGGGCCGGTGGCTCCGGCGGCGCCGCGGGCGCGGGCTCGCTCGCGGCCCGGGCCTCCATGAACCGGTCGACCCGCTCCCTGCCGAGATCGACGGTCTTGCCGAGGCTCTCGAGCTCCCGGGTGTCGAAGGTCACGGGCTTCAGGGCGGATTCCCCGGCCGTCGAGGCGAAGTCGGCGTCGGCCGGCTCGGTGACGTACTCGACTTCGGCGATCTCCTCGGACGCGCCGAGCGGCTCGGGGATCTCGGTCGTTCCCTCGCTCGGCGTCACGGGTACCGGTCCTTTCGCCGGCTCCGGGGCAATGTCCTCTTCCTCGATGTCTTCGTCCTCGTCCTTGTCTTCTTCTTTCTCTTTGTCCGGCTCTTCGGCCTCGTCTTCTTTTTCGTCTTCCTCTGCGCCCTTCTTCGGCTCGGGCGCGGCCTTGTCCTCGATCTCGCGCGATCCCTCTTTGTCCTTGGCCTCGGAGGCCGCGATCTCGTCGACCAGGATGACCTCTTCGGTGATGTCCTCCGCGGTTTCCTTGCCCGCCTCTTCGGCGACGAGCTCGTCGAGGGCCATTTCCTCGGTCTCCTCGCGGATCTCCTGCTCGAGCTCCTCGTCGATCTCCGAATCGAGGTCTTTGGCCGCCGCCGGGCGCTTCTCGTCCTCGGGCTCGTCGACCGTGTAGTCCTTCTCCTCGACCTCGGCGTCGATGATCTTCTCGCCCGGGATCTCCTCTTCGATCTCTTCGTCCTCGGTGAAGAGGAGCTGGGTGCCGCAGTTGTTGCAGTACTTGTCGTTCTCGTCGATGATGGCGTGGCAATAAGGGCAGCGGGTGATGGCCATTGGCTTTATTATCATAGGGAAAAAGGCCGGTGTCAATTGAATTGCGGAGCGGGTTCCCGTAGACTAGCGGCCGGAGGGACCGCATGGCCCGTACGCCCTACCAGCGCGCATTGATCACCGGCGCCTCGGCCGGATTGGGAACGGAATACGCCCGCCGGCTGGCCGCGGCCGGGACGAGTCTCGTGCTGACCGCCCGGCGCGCCGACCGCCTTGAGGAGCTGGCCCGGGAGCTCCGGACGGAACACGGCGTCCCCGTCGATGTCGTCCCGGCCGACCTGTCGACCGACGAGGGGATCGGCCGCGTCGGGCGGATCCTCGCGGAGGACCCGGCCCTCGACCTCCTCGTCAACAACGCCGGCTACGGCGGCCGGACCGGGTTCGCGCGGGGCGAGGTCGCGGATCATCTCGCCATGTCCCGGGTCCACGTCGAAGCGACCGTCCGGCTGGCGCACGCGGCCCTGCCGGGGATGATCGCCCGCGGACGCGGGGCCATCATCAACGTCGCCTCGGTCGCCGCCTTCTCCCCCTTCTCGGGCGCGATGTACAGCGGCACCAAGTCCTTCCTGGTCCTGTTCTCGGAAAACCTCCAAGGCGAGCTCAGGGGCAAGGGGATCGCGGTCCAGGCCCTCTGCCCGGGCCTGACCCACACGGAGTTCCATGCCGTCGCCGGGATGGACCTCTCCGGGATCCCCCGGATGTTCTGGAGGACGGCGGATTACGTCGTCCGGGTCTCCCTGCGCCGGCTCGGGGGCCGGGTCGTCTGTCTCCCCGGCTGGGAGAACAAGACGGTCGCCTTCCTGATGCGCTGTCCCCTGACCGCGGCCGGCGTCCGCGCCGTCGGGCAAGCCAGGTTCGTCCGCAAGAAATCCGATCCCCGATAGGGGAACGCCTCAGAGGATCAGGCCCGCGCCGCTCAGAAGGCCAGGCCGATCGTCGCCGAGAGCACGCCGTTCTTCAGGTCGATCGCATCGATGTCGGGGATCTCGAGCTTCTGGAGCCCCATCGTGTACCGGACGTCGATGTGGACCGAGCGGCCCAGCTGGAGCCCGCCGCCGAGGACGGCGCCGTAATCGGACGACGGCATGTCGTCGATCTCATAGCCCTCGATGAGGGCTTTCAGGTTGAAGCCGAACGCCGGTCCGGCGAAGATGAACGGATGGACGCTCCCGGTGGGGATGCGGAGCTTGATGAGGATGGGGATCTCGAGGTAGTCGAACTTGAGCTTGCCGTCCCCGGTGTCCGCCCCTTTCATCGTATACAGGACCTCGGGCTGGATGGTCAGGATCCGGCCGAAGTTGAGCTCCAGGAATATCCCGCCGCAGAAGCCGACGGTGCTCTTCCAGTTCTCGAGGCCTTCCATGAAATCGCCGTTGACGTTGGCGATATTCGCCCCGCCCTTGAGACCGAACCTTATGCCGGCGGCGGCCGTCTGGGGAACGACGAGCAAGGCCACGAGCGCACCGATCGCCAGGATACTGCACAGCTTTTTCATCGGACCTCCTATTCGAGCGGATCAAAGACCTTCTTTTCACACTAGCAAATAACCCGGGCCCTGACAAGTCCCGGCCGGCCATCCCAGTTTGAGGCTCCAGACCGGATACGCGGGCAAGGACGTTCCCGGGCCGGATCCCGGTCCGGAAGACGGGTTGAAGACTCGCGCGGCTTCTGGTATCATGAGGCCGCTTTCGGGGGCGGAAGAGAGCCCCGGCGGACAGGACATAGCGATTGCTGAGTGGGCGATTAACTCAGCGGTAGAGTGCTACCTTCACACGGTAGAAGTCAGAGGTTCAAGTCCTCTATCGCCCATTGTTCCTTTTCCTAAAACATCAGC
>JBFYNT010000010.1:0-7858 GCA_041304225.1 Candidatus Aminicenantota bacterium | reverse complement strand
CGCTCCGAAGCCCGAGAAGCTGTCGCCGGAGCTCCAGACCTGGCTCGAGGACGTCTCGCCGATCCTCACCAAGACCGAGCGGGCCATCTTCAACCGGCTCCAGACCAACGCCGATCGGACCAAGTTCGTCCGCTTCTTCTGGCGGATGCGGGACCCCTATCCCGACACGGCCGAGAACGAGTTCCAGAAGGAATACGAGGAGCGCGTCCGCTTCGCCGACCAGAGCTTCGGCCACTACTCGCCGAAGCGGGGCAGCCAGACCGACCGGGGCTATTTCTACGTCGTCCTGGGGAAGCCGCTCGAGCGGACGTTCTACACGACGCAGTCCTCGCTCTGGCCCCTGGAGCTGTGGTTCTACAAGGGGGCCGAGGAATACGGGCTGCCGAGCTACTTCTACCTCATCTTCTACCAGCCCGACGGCATCGGCGACTTCCGGCTCTACTCGCCTGGCGTCGAGGGCCCGGAGAAGCTGGTCATCCCGAACATCGGATCCTCGGTGACCCGCTCGACCGCTTACAGTGCCATCAAGGCCGTCAACGGGGAGCTGGCCGGGGCCTCCCTGAGCTACCTGCCCAGCGACTCGCCGGCCGGGTCCGCGTCGTTCTCCTCGGACTCCATCATCGCCTCGGTCCGCGGCCTGCCGGAGAAAAAGTTCTCCGACAGCTACGCCCGGTCCTACATGACCTACAAGGACTACATCGAGACCGACTACACCGATAACTACCTTCCCAGCGTCTTCCAGGTCCGGGTGTTCCGCACCGGCGGCCAATCCTTCCTCCATTGGGTTATCGAACCGGAGAAGATGAATTTCGCCACCCAGGGGAACACGATCTACGCCAGCTTCGAGTTCATCCTGAGGCTCGAGGACGGCGCGGGCCGGCTGGTCCACGAGACGGCCGAGGAGATCCCTCTCCGCATCACCCCCGAGCAATACAAGGCCCACGAGCGCCAGCGCTTCGCCTTCCAGGACATGCTGGCCGTCGTGCCTGGCGAATACAAGGCTCTGTTCCTGCTGAAGAACAAGACGGCCAAGGACTTCTCGTCCTTCGAGACGAAGGTCATCGTGCCGCCGGCCGCGAGCGACGGCCGGTCCGGGATCGGCGCGCCTCTGCTCGCCTACTCCTCCGACGCCGTTCCCGAGGCCCAGATGAGGAACCTCAAGGCTTTCGCCTTCGGCGGCCGGCAGTATCTCGTCGGGGCCCGCAACGAGTTCACCCAAGCCTCGACCCTGGAGGTTTTCGCCCAGGCCCTGAACGTCGCCAAACTCGCGGCGGGGGCCCCGCCTTCGTTCGTCCTCACCCTCGTTTCTCTCGACACGGGCGAACAAGCCGGGACCTTCCCGATGGCCGGGGCCGTCCCCGATCCTGGCGACCCCTCGATCCTTCTCGTCTCGGGCTCGGCACCGCTCAAGGACGTCAAGCCCGGCTACTACCGGGCGGAAGTCTCGCTCCGCGCGGCCGACGGACGGACCCTGCTCGCGGAGAACGGGAACTTCGTCGTCCTGGCTCAGGCCGTGCCGGTCGTCCCGTGGGTTTACGGACGGTTGCACGGGCCGTTCCCCGGTCCCGAAAACCTCCGGACGATCGGCTCCCAGTTCTTCCTCAAAGGGGAATACGCCCGGTCCCGGGAGGTCCTGGAGAAGCTGCTCGCGGAGCGCGACGATCCGGCCGCGCGGCTCCTCCTGGCCAAGTCGCTCTATGGCCTGGGGCGGCACGCGGACGCCCTGGCCCAGGCCGTTCCCCTTTACGAGAGAGGCGGAGACCGGGAGGCGGCCAAGGTGGCCGCCCTGGCCCACGCCGGCCTGAAGGACTGGAGCGCGGCCCTGACCTACCTCGACAAGCTCCTGGCCGAAGCGACCGAAGTCCCCGTCCTCAACCTGGCCGCCGAATGCCACCTGGCGCTCGGCCGCCCCGCCGAGGCCCTGCCTCTCATCCAGAGATCGCTCGCCCTCGCTCCCGACCAGCCCGCCGTCCGGGCCATGGAGGAGCAGGCCAAGAAACGTATCGAACAACGATAGGAGTCGTCGATGACATCCAAGAAGCTCGCCCTCATCGCTCTTCTCGCCGTCCTCGCCGCCGCGGTTCCGGCCTGGGCCCAGTTCCAGGGCAAGATCACCGGCCGCGTCCTCGATCCGGCCGGCAATCCCGTTGAAAAGGCCGAGGTCAACATCGTCTCCCAGAAGACGTCGTCGGTCCGCTACGACCTCAAGACGGACAAGGAAGGCCGCTTCCTGCAGATCGGCCTGATGCCGGGCTACTACCTGATCACCGTCAAGAAGGCCGGCTTTGTCTCCGGGTCCAAGGAGACCCACGTCGGCGTCGCCGGGGAAGAGTCCTTCGAGATCAAGCTCAAGTCCGCCGCGGCCGAGGCGGAGAAGGCCTATTCGGCGGCCGACAAGGCCTTCCTCAAAGGCAACAAGCTCTTCGCCGAGCAGAAGTTCGCCGAGGCCGCCGCCGCCTACGGCGAGGCCATCGCCCTCGATGCGGCCAACTGGGCCTACCGGCTGAACCTCGGCCTGGCCTTCAAGAAGGCCGGCCAGCCCGCCGAAGCCATGGCCGAGTTCCGGAAGGCGGTGGAGCTCAATCCCGAGAGCTACAGCGCCAACAAGGAGACCGGGGAGGCCCTGGCCAAGGCCGGCAACTACGCCGAGGCCAAGCCGTTCTACGAGAAGGCCGCCGGGCTGAGCCCCGAGGATCCGGACGCCCAGTACAATCTCGGCGTCTGCCTGGTCAACCTCGGCGAATCGGAAGCGGCCCTGCCCCGGTTCCAGAAGGCCGTGGAGCTGAAGCTCGACTATGCCGACGCCTATTACCAGATGGGGACCATCCTCATCGGACAGAACAAGGCCCCCGAGGCCATCGCCGCCCTGGAGAAGTTCCTGGCCGTCGCGCCCGAGCACGAGAAGGCCGGGATCGCCAAGCAGCTCCTCGAATTCCTGAAGAAATAAAAAAAGGGCCGCCCCCGCGGGGGGCGGCCCTGTTCGGTTTCTCTTGGTCCGGCGGTTACTTGACGGTGAAGCCCATCCTGGCTTCGCCCTTCTTGCCCGAGACCTTGTCGACAAGGGTGGCCACGAGGCCGTACTTGCCGGCGGCCAGGGGCTTCTTCTCGGTGCTCAGGACGGTGCCCTTCTCGTCCATCTTCTGAAGGGTCTGGACGAGCGGCAGGGGCTGGTTGACGAAGTAGGCTTCGAAGGTCTGGGGGGCCCACTTGATAGCGGCCTTGCCGGCCTCGTCCTGGACCTCGAAGTTGACCTCGAGGTCGAGCAGGGGCCGCGCGGCGGCGGGGTCCTTGTAGGCCGCGCCGAGGACGAAGAAAAAGACCTCCAGGTCCTGTCCGGCAGCGATCTCGCCGGCGATATTGGCGGCGAACTTGATGGCGCCCCACGTGAAGCAGCCGCGGTGGAGCGTCGGGCGCTGGTCGGGTTCGACCTGTTCCATGCTGGTCACGATGACGGGATCGGTCGGCCAGAGGACGGCCTCATAGGCTTCGGGGCCGTTCAGCGTGACGTCGGTGTAGGCGACGCTGAGCTTCTTCATGTCGGGCGTGGCGAGCACCATAGCCAGGACGTACTTGCCGGCGGGCATGCCCAGTCCGAACGAATACCAGTCTTCCTTGTCGGGGCTGTAGTCGGCGCCGGGGACGGTCAGGACCGCTTGGGACCTGCCGCCCAGCTTGGACGCCAGTGTCCCGTCGGCGGCCGGCTGGAAGAACTGGAAGAAGGCGACGAGGCTCGTTTCCATGTCGCCCGAGCCGGAGGCCGAGGGCGCGTAGCCGAGGTCGCCGTTCTTGGCCTTGATGAAGAAGACGGGATAGAGATTGCTTCCCTGAGCGGGGAGGACGAGCTGCTTCATGAAGCTGAAAGGAATGTCCTGACGGCCCTGACGGGTGGCCAGTCCTTCCTGGATCACAGCCGCGATCTCCTTGGGCATCCCGGACTTGGCCTGGGCCTTGGCATCCTGCTTCTTGCCTTGTATTCCGGGCGCCGCCTGCACGGAAACGGTGAGGACGCTGACGACGAATAGGAGCGCGAGCGCGGCCGCGATCGTTCTGGAAGTCTTCATTTTTCCTCCTGACATTTTCATCTCGTTCACTTCCGCCGTTTTAAAGAGCAAGTCTCATGCCAAGTTTCCCAGCGGGAATGAGCGATCTCTCGATGTTAACTGGCAAGTCGTGTAAAGGACTTTTACAGTCGTCGAGCTATCAAATATATCAAATTTCATTTATTTTTCAATTCCCGATATCTCCGCACGGCGTCGAGATGTTCGCCGAGCGTCCGGCTGAAATAATGGCCTCCGTCGCCCCGGGCGACGAAGTAGAAATATTTCTCCGCCGCGGGACGGAGTGCGGCGTCGAGGCTCGACCTCCCGGGGTTCGAGATGGGACCGGGCGGCAGGCCGGCGTGGAGATACGTGTTGTAGGGCGACGGGAATTTGAGATCGCGGATGAGGAGCCGGCCCGTATAGCGGCCTTCGAGCTTGAGGGCGTAGGCGACGGTCGGGTCGCAGTCGAGCTTCATCCCGATCTTCAGCCGGTTGTGGAACACCGCCGAGACGAGAGGCCGCTCCCCGGGGATGGCCGTCTCCTCCTCGATGAGCGAGGCCAACGTCACGGCGTCCCGGACGCTGAGCCCGAGCGCGGCGGCGCGGCGGCGGGCTTCCTCGTCGAAGACCTCGCGGAACTCGGCCACCATGGCCGCGACGAGGTCGGCCGCCGGCGCCTGCCGCGGCAGGCGGTACGTGTTCGGGAAGAGATAGCCTTCGAGATCCCCGGCCCGCGGGTCCCAGTCGGCGATGAGGCCGGCGTCGCGAAAGGCCGCTCGGAAGGCCTCCGCTCCCTCGGCGTCGCCGGGCCAGAGGAGCGCGCCGATCTCCCGCCCGGTCAGTCCCTCGGGAACGGTCGTGGGCTCGAGGTGGATGCGGCCGCCGAACATCCGGAACAGCGCGGACTTGACATCGAGCGGCCCCTCGAAGAGATACTCGCCGGCCTTGAAGCTCTCGCCGGGATAGAAGACGCGGCAGGCGAGCCGGATCGAAAGCGCGTTCCGGACGATCCCCGCTTCCGTAAGGCGGTCGACGACGGTCCGGGCGCTCCAGCCTTTTTCGATCTCGAAGAAGGTCCCCCCGGGCCCGGATATCCCGCCGGCCGGAGCCCGGAGCTCGCCGGCGGTCCAGATCGTCGCCGCCCCGGCGACGACGACGGCCGCGGCGAGGACGGCCTTGATCGCCTTCAGGACCATCGGCCTAGCCGCGCTTCCGCTCGAGGTAGGTCGAGAGGATGATGACGGCCGCGACCTGGTCCTCCCACTCCTTTTTTTTCGGCCCGCTGAGGCGGCTGTCGTCGAGGTCTTTGAGCGCCTGCTGCGTCGTCAACCTCTCGTCGACTAGGACGACGGGCCGGCCCACGGCCTTCTCGAGCCAGGCGGCGAAGGCCCGGGCCTTTTCGGAGCGCGTCCCGGCGCTGCCGTCCATGCGCAGGGGCTCGCCGAGGACGATCTCCCCGACCTCGTGCTTGGCGACGAGGTCCTGGAAGAAGCGCTTGTCCCTGGCCTCGCTCCCCGTGAGCTGGTAGGAGCCCAGGGGCTGGGCCGTGATGAGCAGGGGATCGCTCAGGGCCAGGCCGACGTGCCGGTCCCCGTGGTCGATGCCCAGGACCCGCATCAGCGGCCTCTTTCGACGCAGGCCTTGCGCGCGCGGTGGCGCTCGAAGCCGAGCTCGATCAGCCGGTCGAGGAGGCGCGGGAACGGCAGGCCCGAGACGGCCCAGAGCTTGGGATACATGCTGATCTCGGTGAAGCCCGGGATGGTGTTGATCTCGTTGACGTAGAGGCGGCCCGTCCCCTTTTCGAGGAAGAAGTCGACGCGGGCCAGGCCCGAGCCGGCCAGGGCCTCGAAGGCGGCGACGGCGAGGGACCGGATCCGGGCCGTCGTCTTCGCCCCGAGCGTGGCCGGGATGACGAAGGTCGTCCGGCCGTCGACGTACTTGTCGTCGTAATCGTAGAATTCCCTGAAGGGGATGATCTCGCCGGGCAGGGAGGCCTCGGGCGCGCCGTTGCCGAGGACGCTGACCTCGAGCTCGCGGCCGGCGATGCCCTTCTCCACGAGGGCCGTAGCGTCGTAACGGAAGGCCAAGTCGAGCGCGGCCGGCAGGGCGCCAGGCTCCTTGACCTTGGTGATGCCGACGCTCGAGCCGAGGTTGGACGGCTTGACGAAGAGCGGCAGAGGCAAGGCCCGGCGGACGAGGCGGCGGACCTTGGCGGGGTCCGCCCGCCATTCCGTCTCGCGGACGGCGAGCGAGGGGACGACGGGCAGTCCGCGGTCGCGGAGGACCGACTTGGCCAGGACCTTGTCCATGCCCAGCGCCGAGCCGAGGACGCCGGCCCCGACGTACGGGACGCCGGCCATCTCGAGCAGGCCCTGGATCGTCCCGTCCTCGCCGAAGGGGCCGTGGAGCACGGGGAAGTAGATGTCGATGGCCGGACCGGCGCCGGACGGACCCGCCTCCCAGGGCAGGAAGGGGAAGGAGGGGCCGGCTTCGAGCGCCGGGAGGCCGGTCGCCGGGGCCTCGACGGGCTTCCAGCGGCCGTCCCGGGTGATGTAGATGGACCGGACGTCGTACGTCCCCCGGTCCAGGTTCCTATGGACGGCCCCGGCCGAGACGAGGGAGACCTCGTGTTCGGCCGACCGCCCCCCGAAGATCAGGCCAACGACCGTTTTTTTAGACATTCGGACCCGCGGCACGACTAATTTAATGGCTTGAATCATTTTATGGAAAACGGGGCCGTTTGTCCATCGGGAGCGGGCGCTAACTATGTGTTGACAGCCGCTCGAACCGGCCCCTATAATAGCGCCGGGTGGAACTCCATCGGCCGAGAGGAGTGACGATGCGCCAAAAACCGATCCTTTACGGGTGCCTGAGCCTTCTCGTCCTTTCCGGTCTGGTCCTGGCCGTGCCCGGACGCCCGGGCGGGCAGGACCAAATTCGAAAGGCCAAGATCTTCGACGAGACCTATCAGCTCATCAACGAGTCCGACCTCAACTGCTCCTTTTATATGCACGAGGAAGGCAAGCTCCTGCCCGACATCCGGATCGTCGGCGGCGAGCGTATGAACGAGAAGAGCCTCTTCAGCGACGGCGACCTCATCTATATCGATAAGGGCGCGGCCGACGGGATCGAGATCGGCCAGCTCTTCCTGACGATCGGGCTGCGGGCTAAGGTCGCCAAGCTCGGCACGGTCATGGAGCGCCACGGCCGGGCCCGCATCGTCCGCCTGGACGACGGCACGGCCACGGCCAAGGTCGAGAAGAGCTGCGGCACGATCGAGGCCGGCGACTTCCTGCTGCCCTTCGAGGAAGGGGAGGGCGAGATCGGCAAGGATCTCGGCTACGGCGACATGGACCCCAACGCCAGCAAGAAGGGCAAGGTCGTCTATATCGAGAACGATACCCACATCGCCGCCTCCGGGCAGTGGGCCCTGATCGACATGGGCCGCCAGCACTGCGTCCAGATCGGCGACCAGCTCAACGTCTACCACCGGGCCAAACCGAACCTGCCCCGCGAGGCCATCGCCAGCGCCATCATCATCGACGTCCGCGGCGCGACCTCGACGATCAAGATCCTCGGGGCCCGCGACGCCGTCGACATCGGCAGCGAAGTCCAGATCAACCTCGCAAAGTAATCCTCTGACCGGAAATCGGGGACATGTACCTCCGGTACGTGTCCCCTTTCTTTTCTGCTCCCATCTCTGGGACTCCCTCTCCAGGCGGGCGAGCGGCAGGGAGCGGAGCCTGCGGAGCGACCATCAGCGCCGACCCGGAGCCACTCGGAGGGGTGGCGCTGGGAAATATCGTAAGAAAGTTCTC
>JBFYNT010000009.1:0-3862 GCA_041304225.1 Candidatus Aminicenantota bacterium | reverse complement strand
CGGCCTCGTCGTCGAGGGCGGCGATCACGGGAGCCACGGCTTCACCTCGCTCCTGTCATGATGCGGTATTATAATCAATAAAAAGCCCGATTCGCATCGTTTTTTTATCATTTCTTAACAATCCCCTGCTGTAATGCCGGCCAAAGGACGAATTCCAGTGACGACGGCTGCCGCTTTCATCCTCTTCGCCGCCTCCTTCGCTGTGGCCACCGGCTGCTTTCTGGGCATCGTGCGGCGCTATCGGAAGCTGGGCGGCGGGTTCCCCTGGCTCTTCTCTCTCGGGTTCGCGGCCGCCTCGATCGCGGCCCTGGCCGCCCTGAGGGCCCTCCTCGGGGCCTGAGACCCCCCCGCCTCTCCTCCGGTCCCCCCCCTGCTCTCCCGCGGCGGCAGAGCGTCCGTTGCGCCTGCAGGCTCAGGGGGAATATAATGGGCGCGAAACCCGTCGAGGAGGTCGTCATGGAAAAGCTCGTCTTGTCGGTTGGCATCCTTATCCTCGGGCTGGCCGGGCTCGGGGCCGCCCAGGCCCGGCATGAGAAGGACGTCATCCCCACGTCGCAGGGCGGCCTCGAGATCACCTTCCTCGGCCACGGCTCTTTGATGATGGCTTTCGGCGGCCAGACGGTCCATGTCGATCCCTACGGCGCCGTCGCCGACTACGCCGCCCTTCCCAAGGCCGACCTCGTCCTTGTCACCCACGAGCATTCCGACCATCTCGACCCCGCCGCCCTCAAGACCATCATCAAGCCCGACACCGTGATCGTCGCCGCGAAAGCCTGCACGGCCAGGCTGCCGGGCGCCGTCATACTGGCTAACGGCGAGACGCGGACGGTGCTCGGCTTGGCCGTAGAAACCGTCCCGGCCTACAACATCGCCCACAAGCGGCCGGACGGGGATCCCTTCCATCCCAAGGGGGCCGGGAACGGCTATGTGATCACCTTCGGGGACAAGCGGATCTACATCGCCGGCGACACCGAGAACACGCCCGAGATGAAGGCACTGGCGGCGATCGACGTCGCCTTCCTGCCGATGAACCTTCCCTACACCATGTCGCCCGACGAGGTCGCCGACGCGGCCCGTGCCTTCCGGCCCGGGGTCCTCTATCCCTATCATTACGGGGACACCGACGCGTCCCGGCTGGTGAAGCTCCTCCAGGGAGAGAAGACCATCGAGGTCCGGGTCCGCAAGCTGAGCTAGCGCCCTGTCCGGACCGCTATTCCCCCCCGGCGCAGGATTTGGGCCGGGCTTCCTTGCCTTCCTCGGCATGGTGCTTGATGGTCTTCCCCCGGACCATGTAGATGACGTCCTCGGCGATGTTCGTGGCGTGGTCGGCGATGCGCTCGAGGTGCCTCCCGACGAGGATGAGGTCGACCGCCCGCGAGATCGTCCCGGAGTCCTGCATCATGTAGGTCAGAAGCTCCCGGAAGACCTGGTCGTTGAGCTGGTCGACCCGGTCGTCGCGCTCGCAGACGTCTTTGGCCAGCTTGTCGTCGCCGCCGATGAAAGCGTTGAGAGAGTCCCGGACCATCTCCTGGGCCATGAGCGCCATCCGCGGGATGTCGATGAGCGGCTTGAGCTGGGGGGCCTTGAGCAGGTCGAGCGTCCGTTCGGCGATGTTGACGGCCAGGTCGCCGATGCGCTCGAGGTCGCTGGCGATCTTCATGGCCGAGGTGATGAAGCGGAGATCGGCCGCCATGGGCTGGCGCAGGGCCAGGAGCCGCATGCTCATCTCGTCGATCCCGATGTCGAGCTGGTTGATGGCCTCTTCCCGCTCCAGGACCTGGCAGGCCAGCGTCTCCTCCCGGTCCTTGAGGCCGCGGATGGCCAGGGCGATCTGCTCCTCGGCCCGCGAGGCCATCTCCAGGAGCTTTTCCTTGAGCTCCTTCAATTCTTCGTCGAACGGGCGTTCCATTTTCGACATGGGCTCTCCTCCGGCCTCCGGTCCTTTCTTATCCGAAACGCCCCGTGATGTAGTCTTCGGTGAGCTTGTTCGACGGGTTAGTGAAGATCTTGTCCGTCCGGTCGAACTCGACCAGCTCGCCCAGCATCATGAAGGCCGTGTAGTCGGACACGCGGGCCGCCTGCTGCATATTGTGGGTCACGATGATGACAGTGTACCGTGTTTTGAGCTTCTCTATCAAGTCCTCGACCTTGGCCGTGGCGATGGGGTCGATGGCCGAGCAGGGCTCGTCGAAGAGGATGACCTCGGGTTCGACGGCCAGGGACCGGGCGATGCAGAGCCGTTGCTGCTGCCCGCCCGACAGGGCGAAGGCGTTGTCGTCGAGCCGGTCCTTGACCTCGTCCCAAAGGGCGGCGCCGCGCAGGCTCCGCTCGACGACCTCCTCGAGCTTCTTCCGGTCCCGCAGGCCGTTGATCCGCAGGCCGTAGGCGATGTTGTCGAAGATGGACTTCGGGAACGGGTTCGGCTTCTGGAAGACCATGCCGACGCGGCGGCGGAGCTCGACGACATCGACGTCGGGGGCGTGGATGTCCTGCCCGTCGAGCAGGATCTTTCCCTCGATCCGGGTCCCGGGGATGACGTCGTTCATGCGATTGAGCGTCCGGATGAAGGTCGACTTGCCGCAGCCGGAGGGACCGATGATAGCGGTGACCTGGCGGTCGTGGCAGTCGATGGTGACGTTCTTCAGGGCCCGGACGGGACCGTAGTAGAAATCGAGGTTCCGGGCCTGGATCCTGGCCTCGGGAGGTGCAGTGCTCATCTCTGTTTCCTTCTCAGCCGGTAGCGGACGACGACGGCGGTCATGTTCAGGCCCAGGACGAAGACGATCAGGACCAGGGCCGTTCCGTAGGCCAGGGGCCGGACCTGCAGGGTGGCGTGGTGTTGGGTGGCCATGATGTAGAGGTGGTACGGCAGGGCCATGAACTGGTCGCCGAGCGACTTGGGCAGGAACGGCAGGTAGAAGGCGGCGCCGGTGAACAGGATCGGCGCGGTCTCCCCGGCCGCCCGGGCCAGGCCGAGCACCGTCCCCGTCAACATGCCGGGCACGGCGTACGGCAGGACGTTGGTCCGGATCATCTGCCATTTGGTCGCCCCGAGGGCCAGGGCGCCCTCGCGGTAGGTGTTGGGGATGGTCTTTAAGGCCTCCTCGCTGGCCGTGATCGTCCAGGGCAGGGTCATGAGGCCCAGGGTCAGCCCGGCCGAGAGGACGGAGGTTCCGAACTTCATGACGTTGACGAAGAGGATGACGCCGAAGAGCCCGTAGACGATCGACGGGACGCCCGAGAGGTTGCGGATGGACAGCCGGATGAGCCTCGTCAGGCGGGACTGCCGGGCGTATTCGTTGAGGTAGATCGCGGCGCCCATGCCGAGCGGGACGGCCAGGACGCCGGTGATGAGGGTCACGAGGAACGTCCCGAAGAGGGCCGGGAAGATACCGCCTTCGGTCATGCCCTTGCGCGGCGCCTGGGACAGGAATTCCCAGCTGATGGCCCCGCCGCCCTTCTTGCCGATGTCGTAGAGGAAGAGCAGTAGCACGGCCAGGACGAGGGCCATGGCCGCCCGCAAGGCCAGGAAGCCGATCGCCTGGACGATCGACTTGCGGGTGGCGCGCTTCATTGTTCCCTCTCCTGGTATTTCCGGAGGACGACGTCGGCGACGAGGTTGACGGCAAAGGTCATGATGAACAGGACCAGCCCGATGGCGAAGAGCGCGTAGTAATGGGTCGTGTAATAGGGCACTTCCCCAAGCTCGATGGCGATGTTCGCGGTCATGGTCCGGACCGAGTCGAGGAGCCCGTGCGGGAACGACCGGGCGTTCCCCGTGGCCATGAGCACGGTCATGGTCTCGCCGATGGCCCGGCCCATGCCGAGCATGGTCGCGGCGACGATGCCGGACAGGGCGGCA
>JBFYNT010000008.1:0-4550 GCA_041304225.1 Candidatus Aminicenantota bacterium | reverse complement strand
GCATCCGCCTTCGCCGGCGGAACCGGCTGTGCTATAATCGGCGGACTTCGATGCGCACCGTGGTCCTCGTCCTTTTCTATATCCTCGTCGTCGTCGCCTGCCTGCCGTTCATCCTGTTCTGCATGCTCGCCGGGCTGCGCGAGCCGCTCATCGCCGTCGGGCTCTGGGCCATGCGGGTGAGCCGGCGGGTCCTCCGCATCGAGGTCCGGACCTCGGGGCTCGAAGGGCTCGAGCCCGGGACGCCCCGCATCTTCATGCCCAACCACCTGAGCTTTCTCGACGGCCCCATGGTCATGACGCTCATCCCCGGAGTGGCCCGGGTCATCCTCAAGAAGTCCGTCCTGCGCATCCCGATCGTCGGGCTCGGCATGCGCTTTGTCGGCTTCGTCCCCGTCGACCGCAAGGGCGCCGAGGGGGGAAAAGGAGCATCGCCCGGGCGGCCGCCCTCATGCGGGAGAGGGGCTACTCCTACCTGATCTTCCCCGAGGGAACGCGCAGCCTCGACGGCCGCCTCGGCCCCTTCCGGCGAGGCGGGTTCTTTCTGGCGCTCGAGACCGGGGCGCCGATCGTCCCGGTGACCATCCGGGGCACCCGCGAGCTCATGCCCAAGAGGCAGCCGTTCGCGCGCCGCGGCCGGGTCGAGGTCGTGTTCCACGACCCGATCCCGACGGCCGGGACCACCGTGGAGGGCATGCCGGGGTTGATGGAGAAGGTCAGGGCGGCCATCCTGGCCGGGGGCCCGGCGGCAGGGGGAGGGGACGGGATCGAACGGAGGGCCGCCTCATGAACGACAGGGACGAAGGACGGGAACAGGACGGAGCCCTGGCCGCGATCGCCGGGCTTGACGCGATCCTCAAGGAGTTCTTGCGGACACGCGCCGGAGCGCTCGACGCGGCCGGGCGGGCCATCGCCGCGGCCCTGCGGTCGGGCGGCCGGGTGCTCGTCTTCGGCAACGGCGGCAGCGCCGCGGAGGCCCAGCACTTCGCCGCCGAGCTCGTCAACGGCCTCTCGCGACGGGAGGGCCCGGCCCTGGCCGCGATCGCCCTGACGACGGACACGTCCGCGCTGACCGCCATCGGCAACGACCGGGGCTTCGAGGCCGTCTTCAGCCGGCAGGTCGAGGCGCTCGGACGGGCCGGGGACGTCGCCTTGGCCCTGACGACGAGCGGGACGTCGCCGGATATCCTCGGGGCCCTGCGCTCCGCCCGGGCCGGGGGGCTGGTCACGGTGGCTCTGACGGGAGACGGGGGAGGGGAGGCCGCCGCGCTCGTCGATCATCTGCTCGACGTGCCTTCGCGCTCGACGCCGCGCGTCCAGGAGGCGCACCTCCTGATCCTCCACGTCCTTGCGGAGCGGCTGGAGACGGACCGCGGGGGTTCTTAAGGACCGGGAGAAGGGGCCGGCTCAGCGCTCGGTTTCGCCGGGCGCTTTTTTCGCGGGGCCCTGCTTGGCGATCAGGGATTCGATCCGGGCCTGCTGGGCCTGGGCTTTGACGAGCCTCTGGTTCGTCTCGTCGAGCTGCTGTTGGATGACCGAACCGGGGACCATGGCATCCTGGCTTTCGAATTGCTGGCGGAGGGCGTTCATCCGAGTCGTCAGGAGATCGACCAGGTCCTTGGCCGACTTGAGTTGAGCGTCGAGGGTGCCGCCTCCCGCCTCTTTGTCGCGGTTGATATCGCCGGTGATGAGCGGGCCGTTCGCGCCGGTCCGGGGGACGATGCGCCGGCCCGAAGGGGCGCCCGAACCCGAAGGGGCATTACCCGCCTCGGCCTCTTCGGAGAGGGCTTCGGGATCGGCGGGCAGAGCGTCGTCGTCGACGGTTTCAGCCGCCAGGGTCTCCGGATCGACGACCTGGACGGCCGCGGTCTTCCGGACCTTCATCAGATCGGCGTTGGTGACGACGACCGCGCGACGGTCCTTGAGGCCCTCCCGGCGGACCTTCTCGCGCTTGGCCAGATCGGCCAGGCTCTGGGCGCCGAGGGACGCGGCCAGACCGAACACGACGACGAACATGAGGAGTTTTTTCATAGCGGTCTCTCGTCCATTATGGCCCCCCGCCCGTCGCGTGTCAAACGCGGCGGGCGGGGGGCCCCGGAACTTTACCAGATGATGCTGTAGATCTCCCGCCAGGACTTGATGCGCAGGAGCGAGCCGATGGGCTGCTCCAGCTTCTCCAGGGTGGAGTCGTATTCCTGGACATAGATCTCGCGCTTTTGGACACGGCCGGCGACCCGCTCGGCCTCGCCGACCGTGACGGCCCGGCGGGCCTTGCTGATGAGCTGGAGGTACTCGGGAGGGGTGGCCGCGGTCGTTTTGAAGGCGGTCCCGCCGACGGGGATGGCCGAGGTCGTCCGCAGATAGCGGGCGTAGAGCCGGCCCGCTTCGCCCAGGTTGGCGCAGGGATTGACGGCCTCGATGCTGCCGGTCAGGGTGCTGTAGTAGACGACCTGGTCGGCGATGACCGGATCGGCCCAGACCTTCTGCCCGATCCCCAGCGTGCCCCGCTGATAGAAGGCGTCCTGATTGAGGCGTTCCGGAACGCCGATGTACCATTCCATCGCCGCCGTGGTAGTGTTGTTGTCGATGAGGCCGACGAAGGAATAATCCCGGCCGGCCGGGGCGGCGTCGTCGCCGCCCGTTCCCAAATAGACCCGGGCCCGGGCCGGCCCGCCCTCCAGGGCGTCCATCCAAACGGCCGGCTTGGTGATGATCGGGTAGTAGAGATAATCGGTATAGATGGCTCGGAGGGTCCACGTGCTGGGGTTGGTGCTCGACTCCACGTCCATGCGGTAGAGACGGCCGTCGAGGTCGCCGACATAAACGTAGTTCGTGAAGCCGTCGCCGTCGAGGTCGACGGTCGTCGGCGAGCCGGGGATGGTGGCGACGATGTTCGTATAGTTGTAAGCCCCTCTCGCCCCGCCCATGCTGGCCGTGTTGACCTGGGCGATATCGGCCGTATTGACGATGAACGCGCCGGTGTCCACGCGGACGACGTAGAACTTACGGCCGACGTTGTAGGTGGCATCGTTGTCGTAGCCGGAACCCATGAACGCCACCCAGCGGGCCGTCCCGCTGTGGTTGACCTTGCCGATGGCGGGGGTCGACCAGGTCTCGCCCATGGTGCGCGTGGACGAGTTCTTGTGAGAGATCTCCCAGAGGGGAATGGGATTTTCCGGGTCGGTGATGTCGAGGGCCCAATAGTAGTTCATGGCGCCGCCGAGGGTGCTGCCGACGCCCGGCCCCTGACCGGTGATGAGCACGGTCCGCCAGGCGCCGCTGATCTGGACGTCGGCCACGGCGGGCGTGCCGTCGCAGTAGATGTCATGGGCGAAGTAGCGGCGGTTGTTCAGGGTATCGACCGCGTACATGTTCTTGAGCTTGCGCACGAGGTTGAACGGTATGAAGCCCCACAGCTCCTCGCCCGTGGCGATGTCGAAGCAGTGGAGCATGCCGTCGTTGGCGCCGACATAGACGACCTTGCGCCGGGAGGCATAGGTCGTCTTGAAAGCATCGTAGCCCGTTCCCATGTAGGTCGAATCCTCTGACGGGGGGCCGACGACGACGGGCGTCGAGTGGTTGATGTCGCCGAGCTTCCAATCGCGGTCCTTGCCGCGGACGAAGTCGACCAGGCCGGCGTTGTCGCCGTTGACGTCCTGCAGGCACCAGGCCAGGCTGCCGGCCGTGGAGACGTTCCCCAGGTTGGTCCGGATGAAGTTCTGGCGCGTCAGGGCGCCGGTGGCCGTGCCTCCGGCCCGGAGGGCCGTGTAGATCGTCCGGTCGTCGTAACCACGGGCGTTCAACAGCTCGCCGGCGTCCCAGAAGATGTCGGCCCCGGAGACCAGGGTGCGCCCGGTGGCCTCGTCGAGGTCGGAGCTGGTGATCGTCCGCAGCTCGGAGACCGTACCGGCGATGAACGCGACGCCGGTGACGTCGTAGGCCCGGAGCTGTCCCTGCCAGCCGGGAAAGATGAAGGACGAGCCGATGACGAGCTTGGTGTTGGCCCCGGTCCCGGTGACGACGGTGGCGGCGGCCGAGGCGCGCGAATACTCGCGCCTGTCGACATAGATGAACTCGAGCTGGAGGTTGCCGACGTAGGGCGTCTCGAAGGAGGCATTGTCAAAATCGACCATGTCGTCCTCGGGGGCCGTCAGCACGATCCGCCAGCGGAGATCGGCGCCGAAGTTCTTGAAGTCGTACCAGGGCAGGTTGGTGCGGTTGACCAGCCCGGAGTCGGAGAAGGTCTGGTAGGTCTCCCAGGTCCGGCCGCCGTTGTTGGAGAACAGGACCTCGACGGCCAGGCCCGTGCTCGCGCCGTCTCGCCAGCCCTGTTCGATCGATGTGACGCGGACGCGGGTGATGGCGTGAAGGTCGGGATCGAGGTAGCCCTCGGCGATGTTGGTCGATTGGGCCAGGCCGTAGAGCTCGTAGACCCCGGCCAGCTCGTTCTCGATGTAATAGTAGTCGCCCGAGTGGTTGGCGTCGGCGATGACGATGTCCATGTCGCTGTCCTGGTCGTAGTCGAGCGACGTGGCCATGTCGATGTCGTAGGG
>JBFYNT010000007.1:0-12395 GCA_041304225.1 Candidatus Aminicenantota bacterium | reverse complement strand
CGATCTATACCTGGATCCGTTTTTGACGATCATCCAGGACATAGAGGCGTCCTTCGCCATCGATATCGATCGAGTTCGGGCTTGAGAATTCGCCCGGCCCCTGTCCTTTCCTGCCGATCGTGCGGACATATCGGCCGTCGGGGCCGAACACCTGGATCCGCTGGTTGCCGTTATCGAGGATATAGACGCTCCCGGCGTCGTCCACCGCCATGTCGATCGGCGAGTTGAAGGCCAGATTCTCGTCATCCGTGTCGACATCTCCGATCGTCCGGACGAGCTCGATCGATAGCCTTGGAGCACTCCCCCATTCCCCGCCTTTCTTGTTATGAACGATGCGCACGCCGTTGGCCGTCTCGATCTGTTGGACGGAGATGTCCGTCACCGATTCGGAATGAAGGACGGAAGGGATGGCGAACAGAATGAAGAAAGCCACGATAGAAACCACCCAGTGGGCTTTTCTCATCGGTCTCTTCCTCCCTTTGACGAGCTCATTATGGGCGCTGCCTTCAAGACATGTCAAGGAAGAGAACTCGGATTGACCGGGCGGCAGACGCTGTGGTAATTAGGAAGCGCTAATCCCCAGGAGGTTCATCATGACCCTCGCATACCGCCCTGATCCGAAGAGCCGCTTGATCCTGGCCTTGATGGCCGTCGCTCTCTTCTTACTCTTCGCCGCGATCCCGGCCGCCTCTGCCGCGGAGAGTACCGGCCCAGCCGCCCCGTCCGCCTTGCGCTGCGAGTACCTCGACAATCCTATCGGCATCGACGTCGCCAAGCCGCGCTTCTTCTGGATCTTCGACCACCCCGAGCGCGGGCAGGTTCAGTCGTCATACCAGGTCCTGGTCTCGACGGATCCCAAGGCCGCGGCCGGCGATATATGGGACAGCGGCAAGGTCGCCTCTCCCAAGTCGATCCAGGTCGTCTTCGCCGGGAAGGCCCTCGAAAGCGGCAAGTCCTATTACTGGAAGGTCCGCACCTGGGATAGGGGCGGCGCCGAAAGCCCCTGGAGCACCGTGGCCCGGTTCGATTCCGGCCTTTTCAATAAGAGCGAATGGAAGGGCGTCTGGATCGGCAAGAAGAACCAGCTCCGCAAGGAGTTCGCCCTCAAGGGCCGGGTCAAGAAGGCTCGGGCCCACATCGCCGGGCTCGGCTACTACGAGCTGCGCGTCAACGGCCGCAAAGCCGGCAGCCGCGTCCTCGACCCGGCCTGGACGACCTACGACAAGCGCGTCCTCTACGCGACCTACGACGTGACGATGTCCCTGCGCGACGGCGCCAACGCCGTCGGCGTAACCCTCGGCCAGGGCTGGTACAAGTCGCGGGCCCTCCTCCTCCAGCTCAATATCGAGATGGAGGACGGGACCACCATGAGCGTCGTCAGCGACACGACCTGGAAGGCCGCCGACGGCCCCATCTTCGCCGACAGCGTCTACGACGGGGAATCCTACGACGCCCGCCGCGAGACGCCCGGCTGGGACCGTGCCGGTTTCGACGACCAGGCCTGGCCTGCCGCCGAAGCGGTCAAGGGCCCGGCCGGGGTCCTCTCGGCCCAGATGATGCCGCCGATCGAGGTCGTCGACACCGTCGTCCCGCTCGGCATGACCAGCCCGCTCCCCGGCGCCTACGTCTTCGATATGGGCCAGAACTTCAGCGGCTGGGCCCGGCTCCGCGTCCGGGGCCCGCGCGGCACGGACGTCCGGCTGCGCTTCGCCGAGCTCCTCTACAAGAACGGCACGCTCAACCAGGAGAACCTGCGCTCGGCCCAGGCCGAGGACCACTACATCCTCAAGGGCGAGGGCGAGGAGACCTGGGAGCCGCGCTTCACTTACCACGGCTTCCGCTACGTCGAGGTCACCGGATTCCCGGGGACGCCCACCCTCGAGACGGTCCGCGGCCGGATCGTCCACTCGGCCGTCAAGCCCATCGGCAGCTTCGCCGCCTCGAACGACGTCCTCAACGGCATCCAGCGCCTCGTCACCTGGGGCCAAAAGACGAACCTCCACGGCATCCCGACCGATTGCAGCCAGCGCGACGAGCGCATGGGTTGGATGGGCGACGCCCAGGGCACGGCCGAGGAAGCCATCATGAACTTCGACATGGCCGCCTTCTACACCAATTTCATGCGCGACATCCGAGACGTCCAGGACGAGAAAGGCCGCATCACGGACACCGTGCCCCACATCTGGGGCTCGCGGCCGGCCGATCCGGCCTGGGGCACGGCCTATCCCCTGATCTGCTGGTACATGTACCAATACTACGGCGATACGCGCGTCCTCGAGGAGCACTACGACGGTCTCAGGAAATACGTCGAGTTCCTGAGGTCGACGGCCGAGAACGGCGTCCTCAAGTGGAGCCACTACGGGGATTGGGTGGCCGTCGAGAAGTGCCCCGGGGCCATCGTCTCGTCGTTCTATTACTACTATGACGCCAAGGTCCTGGCCGACGCCGCCCGCGTCCTGGGAAAGAGCGCGGACGCGGCCCTCTACGACAAGCTGGCCGCCGAGATCCGCGCGGCCTTCAACCGGGAGTTCTACGATCCGAAGACGGGCAACTACGCCGACGGCACGCAGACCGCCAACACCCTGGCGCTCTTCCTGGAACTCCCCACGGAGAAGCAGGGCGGCGCCTGGGGCCGGCTCTTCGACGACATCGTCTACAAGCACGACTCGCATCTGACGACGGGCATCATCGGCACCAAGTACATCATGGAGCTCCTGACCCGGAGCGATCAGCTGGACCTGGCCTACGATATCGCGGTCAAGACCGACTACCCGAGCTGGGGCTACATGATCAAGAACGGGGCGACGACCCTCTGGGAGCTGTGGCAGAAGCGCGAGGGCCCGTCGATGAACTCCCACAACCACCCCATGTTCGGGAGCGTCGGGTCGTGGCTGTACAAGGCCCTGGCGGGCATCAACCTGGCCCCGGGGTCGAACGGGTTCGAGAAGGTCCTCATCACGCCCGGGACCGTCCGCGACCTGACGCACGCCTCGGGCTCGACGATGACCGTGCGCGGCGAAGTGGCTTGCGCCTGGTCGCGGACGGAAAGGACCATGCGCGTCGAGGTCACCGTGCCGATGGGCTCGGAGGCCGAGATCGTCATCCCCAAGCTCGGCATCCGCAATATCAAATTGACGGAGAGCGGCCAGACCGTATGGCTGGGCGACAAGTTCCACGCCGGCGCCCTCGGCATCGTCGACGCCGCGGACAAGGACGGCGCCATCCGCGTCAAGACGGGCGGCGGCCGCTATGTGTTCGTTCTGGAAGGTGATTAAAGGGGAGATGACGCATGAACTTCCAAGCCTTGATACAAGCCCGCTATAGCGTCCGCGCCTATAGGCCCGATCCGGTCGACGAAGACAAGCTGGCCCGCGTCCTCGAGGCCGCGCGGCTGGCCCCGACGGCGGCCAACCGCCAGGCCTTCCGCGTCATCGTCATCCCGACCAAGGGCCGCGAGGCGGAGCTGGCCCGCATCTACCCGCGCGAGTGGTTCGCGAAGGCCCCGCTCCTCCTGGCCGTCTGCGCCGTCCCCTCCGAGGGCTGGGTCCGAAAGCACGACGGCTGGAACGCGGCCGAGGTCGACGCGACGATCGCCATGAGCCACATCGTCCTGGCCGCGGCCGAGGAGGGGCTCGGCACCTGCTGGGTCGCGGCCTTCGATCCCGCGGCGGCCCGCGAGGTCCTGGGCCTGCCCCCGGACGTCATCCCCTCGGCCTTCACGCCGCTCGGTTGTCCGGCCGACTCCGCCGCGCCCAAGAAACGCCGCCTGCTCGCGGACCTCGTCCGCCGCGACCGCTGGTAAGCAAAGGCCGCGGTCCGGCCGGATAACCAACCGCCACGCCTCTGATCGCCCTTGAAAATATTTTCGCAAAATCCTTGACTCTGACGTTACGTCATAGTGGACAATGGGGGTGTGGACAAGGCCATGAAGACCAGAAGCTATCTCATCAGGGAGTTCGCCAGGATCACGCGGGTGACGGTCCGGACGCTCCATTACTACGACCAGATCGGGCTCCTCGCTCCGAGCTTCGAGCGGCCGAACGGCTACCGGGTCTACACGGACGCCGACCTGCTCAAGCTCCAGCAGATCGTCACCCTGAAGTTCATGGGCTTCTCGCTCGACGAGATCAAGCGTCTCCTCGACAGCAAGGGCTACGAAGCCGCGAAGGCCCTCCGTGTCCAGGCCGCCGCGGTCAAGGACGAGATCGGCCGCCTGCGCGAGGCCTCGCGGGCCATCGATCAGGTCCTGGCCCGGCTCGAGAAGGACGGCCGCGTCCACAGGCAAAAACTCATCAAGATCATGGAGGTCATTCAAATGGGCGAAGACGTCAAGAAAGGCTGGCACGAGAAGTTCTTCTCCGAGAAGGACCTGGCCGAGTTCGCCGAGATCGGCAAGAAATACACCCCTGAGGACATGGCCGCCTATCAGAACCGCTGGGCGGCCCTGATCGCCGAGGTCAAGTCCAAGATCGATCTCGATCCCGCGGGCCCCGAGGCCCAAGACCTGGGCCGGCGCTGGACGGCCCTGCTCAACGAGGCCTACGGCGGCCACCCCGAGCTCAAAGCCAAGATCGGCAAGGCCTATCAATCCGGAGCGATCCCGAAAGAGCACAACATGATCGCCCCGGAGGTCTGGGACTTCATCAAAAAGGTCCACGCCGCCGGCAAGACCAAGTGCTGACCTGACCGGCTCGCCGGCCTTTACATCGCCGGGGCTCGGCGTTATCATCCACCCGTTCATGTTCAAGAGGGTGGGTCGCCTGTTGCCGGGCATCTTGGTCCTGGCCTGTTCCCTCGCCAGCTCGGACCTCCTTCCCGGACGGTTCTTCCGCTTCGAGCGCCTTCAGCCCGGTTTCGACGGGACGGCGACCGTCGGCTTCTCCAGCATCTCCCAGGACGCTGAAGGGTTCCTCTGGCTCGGAACGGGCGCCGGGCTCGTCCGCTACGACGGCTACCGGTTCAAGCTCTTCCCTCTTCCGGGGGAGCCGGGCCGCCACGCGCGAACGAGCGGGATCTATCCCGTGACGATCTCTCGGTCCGGGGCGATCTGGGTCGGGACGACCGGCCGTGGTCTTTTCAAGTTCTCCCGTGATGCCGAGGCATACACCGCGTACGACCTCTCTCCCGAGGTCCCCGACGGCCTATCCGACGACATCGTCATGGCCGTCCAGGAGGACCGGCAGGGGCGCCTCTGGATCGGGACCCGCGCGCGCGGTCTCATCCGGCTCGATCCGGCGACGGGCTCGGCTTGGCGGGCGCCTCTCGGTCCGGGCGCCGCCGCCGTGGGGGACGTTCTCGCCGACCGGAACGGCGCGATCTGGGTCGGCACGCTCGACGCCGGTCTGTTCAAGATCGATCCCGCCACCGGAGAGATCCTCCATTTCGAATCCAAAGCCGGCGATCCCCGCAGCCTCGGCAGCAACTGCGTCTGGACCCTCTTCGAAGACCGCGAGGGGACGCTCTGGATCGGCACTAAGAACGGCGGCCTCGGCCGGTTCGATCCGGATCGGCGGGACTTCGTCCGCTACTACGGTGACGGGGACCGGCCGAACGATCTCGCCGGCCAGACGATATCGGCCATAGCCGAGGATACGGCCGGCCGGCTTTGGCTGGGCACGGTCGCCGACGGGCTGCGCGTGTTCGACCGCGCGACGGAAGAGTTGGTCCCCTTCCGGCACGATCCCCAGGACCCCGAATCCCTGGGCGACGACAACATCACCTCGATCGCGCGGGACGCCTCGGGTCTCATTTGGGTCGGCACGGTCCGGGGCGGCCTGAACAAGTGCCTGGCCGGCCGGGCCAAGTTCGAACACTACAAACGGAACGCGGCCAACCCCCGAAGCCTCGGCGACAACGACGTCCGGGCCCTTTGGGCAGGCGGCCTGGGAAGGCTCTGGGTGGGAACGAAAGCGGGACGGCTCGAAGGGATCGACCCAATGACCCGCCAGGTGACCCGATACAGGCTCAGGGCCGGGGACGCGTCCGAGCCCGAAGGCCCGGCGATCCTGGCCCTCCGGAGCGACGCCTCGGGACGGCTATGGATCGGGACGGAATCGGACGGTTTGGCGAGACTGGATCCAGTTTCCGGACGGATCGACCGTTTCCGCCACGCCCCGGACGAGCCGAACGGCCTTTCGAACAACAGGGTCAACGCCCTTTGGACCGACGAGGCCCGTCCGGACGTGCTCTGGATCGGCACTCAGCACGGTCTGGACCGGTTCGAAATGGGCCTAGGCCGTTGGACACGGTATCTCCACGATCCCCGGGATCCGGAGAGCCTCTGCAATGACATCGTGACGGCCATCCGGGAGGACGGGGCCGGCCGTCTTTGGATAGGCACGCGAGGCGGCTTGAGCCGCCTCGACAAAGCGACGGGCCGGTGCGAGAGCTTCGTCAGCCGCCCCGAGTTCCCCGCAGGAACGGGGATCAGCGACGATATCGTCAACTGTGTCCACGTCGACGTCCGGGGGACCGTTTGGGCCGGGACGAACGCCGGCCTCAACCGGTTCAACAGCGCCGCGGGCGAATGGCGGGTCTTCGCCCAGAAGGACGGCCTGGCCGGCGAAGTCGTCTGCGGCATCCAGGAGGACGGCGAAGGCGCGCTCTGGGTGAGTACGAACCGCGGTCTGTCGAGGCTCGATCCGGCGAGCGGCGTCGCCAAGAGCTACGGGCCCCGCGACGAGCTCCAGAGCGGCGCGTTCAACCCCGGGGCCTTCACGGCGAGCCACGGGGGGCCGATGTTCTTCGGCGGGACGATCGGCCTCAATGGGTTCGATCCGGGCGGCATCCGGAAAAGCGCCTTCGTCCCCCCCGTCGTCTGGACGTCCTACTCCCGGAACAATGCCGAGGTCGAACTCCCCCGCTCCTTCTTCGCCCTGCGCGCCCTGAAGCTGCCCTACAAGACCGCGTTGATCACGCTGGAGTTCGCCGCGCTCGATTTCGCGGCGCCAGAGATGAACTCGTTCGCCTATCGCCTCGAACCTCGCGACACCGCCTGGACCTCGCTCATCCCGGACCACCGGATCAACCTCGTCGGCCTCGGCGCGGGCGATTACCGGCTTCGGGTCATCGCCGCGAACCCCGACGGGACCTGGAACGAGGAAGGCCTCACGGTCGGGATCGAGGTCCGTCGTCCCTTCTGGCGGACCTGGTGGTTCCTCCTCGTCGCCGCGGCGCTTCTCGCCTCCGGCACGGCCATCGCCGTCCGAGCCCGTAAGAAGGCCAGGTCCGCGCTTCAGGACCTGGGGGAGGACTTGGAGGGAGTCCTCGGGGTTTACGGTCTGACCGTTCGCGAGGAGGAGATCCTCGGTTTCATCCTCCGGGGGTCCGGCAACAAGGACATCGAGGACCGGCTGTTCATCTCCTCGAGCACGGTCCGCAACCACATCTCCAACATCTACCGGAAGCTGGGGGTGCGCAGCCGGCTCGAACTCATACGCCGGATCAGCGGAGACGCGCGGGAGGCCCGAAAAGGCCCAAAATAGGACTTTTGTCTACAGACAAAACCGTTCTCCAGCCCTATATTGAGGCCATGAAAACGATCCCGACAAAGCTAGCGATCGCGTTCTGGCTCGTGACGCTCGGCCTGATGGTCGTCCCCTCCGCCGGGCAAGCCCCGGCCCAGGGACCGCCCGCTTGGGACTGGCCCCTCTCGACGCCCGCGGAGCAGGGGCTCGACCCCAAGATATTGGCGGAGGTCGTCGAGCTCATCCGTACGGGGGACCTCCTGCCGCGGCTCCATTACCTGGTGATCGTCCGCCACGGCCGCCTCGTCCTCGAAGAGAATTTCCACGGCTGGGGGCCCGGCAAGCTGCACACACTCCAGTCGGTCTCCAAGAGCTTCACCTCGGCCCTCGTCGGCATCGCCATCGCCCGCGGCGATTTCAAGGGCGTCGACGAGAAGGTCCTGGACTTCTTCCCCGATATGAAAGGGATAGCCAACCTGGACGACCGCAAGACCTCCATGCGTCTCGAGGACATCCTGACCATGCGGACCGGGACCGACTATCACGAGAACGGGCCGGATTCCCCGCATTACCGGCTGAACGCGCTGGCCACGGGCTGGGACAAATTCTACCTCGACCGCCCGATGCTCGGGCCGCCCGGCAAGGAGTTCCGCTACGACAGCGGCGGCGTCATCCTGCTGTCGGCGATGCTCAAGGCCCGGACAGGGATGCACGCCGAGGAATACGCGTCGCGCTTCCTCTTCAAGCCCCTCGGGATCGAGAAGTGGTTCTGGGCCCGGAACACGGAAGGCCATACTCATACAGGCGGCGGACTCAACCTGGCGGCCCGGGACGCGGCCAAGCTGGGACAGCTCTATCTGAACAAGGGACGCTGGGGGGACGTCCAGGTCGTGCCCGAGAAATGGGTCGAGGCGTCCCTCAAGATGCACGTCGACCTGACGGTCGCCGGCCAGCCGCCCTCGGGATACGGCTATCTGTGGTGGGTTTGGGCCCCCGACTACCGGGGGAAGACGGGGGAATACATCTTCGCGGCCCGCGGCCGCGGCGGCCAATACATCGTCGTCGTCCCGGAGTACGACATGGTCGTCGCCATGTGCGGCGACGCCAAGACCGGACCCGAGTCCGGGAAGCCCATCGAAGTCTTCTACGACCGCATCCTCCCGGCGGTCCGCCGCTGATCCTTGTAGGGATCATGGCCACCTCCCTGAGTCTAACGCTGAACACGCTGGCCGCGGCGGCCATCCTCCTGACGCTGGCCTTACGGGCCGGAAGCCTGCCCGGCGGGGGCCAGAAGGTCCTGGCCGGCGTCTTCGAGCCGGAGACGGTCAAGGTCGCCGACGGCGAGCTTTTCGTCGTGGAGAAAGGCAGCATCCTCGTCTACTCCCTGGAGGACCTGCGGCTCCGCAGGAAGTTCGGCGGCCAGGGGGAAGGGCCAGGTGAGTTCAGGGCCGCGGACTTCTGGTACAACACGGTGACGGTGCTGGCGGACGGGATCTTCGTCGACGGCTTCGACAAGACCGTCCGTTTCTCCAAGGACGGCCGGTTCCTGAAAGAAGCGAGGAAGCCTCTCGGCGTCAGTCGAATGGTCCCCGTGGGGACGAACTTCGCCGCCGTCGAGATGAGCCATATCGAGGGGGACATTCAGTTCGAGCGTCTGCTTCTCTACAACGCCGACGGGGCCCTCATCCGGGAGCTCGCCCGCCAGGAGTCGCCCGTGCAGTCGGTGACCCATCGGACGGAGATGATCCCGGACGTCCTGGATTTCGCCGTTTGGGAGGACCGGATCTACGCGGAAAGGAGCCGGTTGGGCTTCGTCATCGACGTGTTCGACAGCGGCGGGGCCCTCCTCGGCCGGATCGAGAAGGGATACGAAAGGACCGCCGTGACCCGCGAGCATAAAGACCGGGCGTTGGAGAGGATCAAGAGCGATCCCTTCGTGAAGCGCCTTGGCTTCGGGCGGTTCGAGAGCATGAGCACCTTGGTCTGGCCCGAGAGGTGGCCGGCCATCCGAGACCTCGCGGTGGCCGACGACCGGATCTACGTCCGGACCGCCCCGACGCGGGACGGCCGGGAAACATGGGCGATCCTGACGCTCGAAGGTACGGACGCGGGTCGCGCCGACCTGCTCCCGGCGGGCGACGCGCCGTTCCTGGCGACCCTGAACGGTGTCAAGTACCATACGGTCCACAACGGCCGTCTCTACGTCATCAGGAACAACGAGAGAACGGATGACTGGGAGCTCTCCGTCGAGAGGATCAAATAACGGGAAAGGAGAACGATATGAAGACGCGCGTCAAGTTCATGGGACTGGTCGCAGCCGCCGCCCTGGCCGTCGCCCCGCTTTCCGCCGCGGGACAAGCGCCGGCCGCATCGGTCCAACCGGGTTTCGACCTCCTGGACCGCCTGGTCGTTCTCGTCGTAACGTCCGCGGCGCCCGGGGCCGGAAGCGGGGAACTCGGCCAAGGCGTCCTCAAGCTGGCCAAGGACCTGAAGGCGGCCCGCGAGGCCAGACGGGTGGACGATCTTTTCGCCGTCCGCTACTCGCGCCTCCTGAGCGCCGTCCGGCAGGCCGCGACCATGGACCCCGAGGTCCTTTACTGGCCGATGTACCGCTACGCCATGGCCGATTTCATCGAGGAGCGGACCGGCCAGGCCCCCGACTGGAAGGCCTTCGCGTTCATGGTCAACGACCACGGCGGGGCCGGCGTCGGACTGGCCGCGCTCGCCGACGCCGTCCTTTCGGAGGTCGTCGCGCTGCATCTCCATCTCGAGAACCTGTCCCGCCGGGAGGGCCTCCGCCAGAGCTACCTCGACAAAGGCCTGAAGGCGGCCGGGGCCCTCAAATAGCCGGAACGAGGACGATCTGGGAGGATATGACGCATGCCGATACGGACGATCTTCCTCGGGCTCGGAGCGGCGGCGGCGTTCGTCCACGTCGCTTCGTACATCATGATCATGGCGGACCTCGACCGCCGGGGGTATAAGACGAACATCCTCCTGGCCCGCATCTTTTTCGGCAGGTACCTGAAAGCCTACAAGGACGCCACGGTCAAGGAAACGGGAAAGCCGGGCCGGCTCTACAGCCTGTGCCTCCTGGCCATCGGTCTGGCCCTGGTCTTCGTGATCGCCGCGGTCCTTTCCCCCAGGGGATGAAATCCACATCGGGAGGTGTCTTCATGACGAAGAGGACTTCTTTATCGGGGCGCCTGGCCAGCACGGTCTATCTCGTTTCGCTCGTGTGGCTGGCCGGGTGCGCCGCCCGTTCCACGGCGCCGGCCGGCGAAGAGGCGGCGCCTCTCGCCGCGGAAAAACCCGGCGCCCCGGCGGCGGGACCCGCCGGGATCGTCCTCGAGTACCGGATGCCAACGGACCGGGTCTTGCGATACACGGACAAGACCGAGGTCCGCGAGGTCACCGACGTCATGGGCATGACGAACGAGTCCCACTCGACCCTCTTATCGTCCTTATCGTTCCGGGCCAAGGGACGGAGGGGCGCGGATCACCTCGTCGGAGTGACCATCGACGATCTGACCATCGCCATCACCGGCCCCCGGGGCGATCTCTCTCCCGACACCAAGCCGGTCATTGGCCGGAGCTTCGACATGGTCCTATCCCCGCTCGGGACGGAAGTGGACGTTTCCGGCGCCGAGGCCATCACTTACCAGCTGGTGAGCGGGCCGCGCAGCGTCGCACCCGGCTTCAAGGTCTTCTTCCCGGACCTCCCGGCGAAGCCGGTCAAGATCGGGGACACCTGGCCGTCGTCCTTCGTCATCGAGGACGAGGGCGGGGGAGCCAAGATGCGCGTCGAAGCCCGGAGTGTCAATACGCTCGAAGGATTCGAGACCGTCGACGGCCTGGAGTGCGCCCGGATCGCGTCCACTAACACCGGGACCATCTCGGGGACCGGGGAGCAGCAGGGACTCGACCTCGTCTTCGCCGGCACCCTCAAAGGGACCGACGTCTGGCACTTCGCCGTCAAGGAAGGGATCTATGTCCGATCGACCACCGAGACGGTGAACGAGATCACGATCACCGTCAGCGGGCCCCAGTCCATGACCATCCCGGCCACGCAGACGCGCAAGAGCGATGTCCGGCTGGCCGGCCGATAAGGGGAGGAAGCCGTGTCCCGAGCGAACAGAATAAGGCTCCTGGCCGCGGCGGCCGTTCTCGCCGCCGCCGTCACGGCCGCGGCCAACATCGGGGTCGTCACCAAGGTCCTCGGCGGGGACCTCGTCCAGTTCGGCGACTCGTTCCGCGCCCGGCTGACCGGCATCAGGGCCCCCCTGCGGAACGAGCCCCTGGGCTACGAGATCTACGATTTCACCAAGCGGCAGCTCGAGGGCCAGACGGTCAGGCTCTTCACCTGGACGACGGACAATACGGCGGCCGGCATTGTCTACGACGAGGAGGGCTATGCCCGGGTCCAGATCTTCTACGGCCGGATCTCGGGAGAGAAGGGGGGGGACGGCGTGAGCTTCAACGAGGTCATGCTGAAGAAGGGATACGCGCGGGTCGATCCGAAGTACCTCCCCGACGACCTGAAACATTACTACGGCCTGGAGAAGGAAGCCCGGGAGAACGGGCTCGGGATCTGGAAGGGCCGATGAGGAAAATAACCCCATTCGTGATAAAATCGTATGGATAACCGACAGGAGGTTCACACTATGAAAACAAACACTCTCACCGGCCGGCCCGCCCTGACCGCGGCCGTCGCCGCCATCCTCGTCCTGGCCGCGGGCGCCGTCACGGCGGCGCCGCCCGCGTCCAAGTCCGCCGCGGCCGCCGCGACCGTCCTCGAATACAAGATGCCGTCCGGCCGCGTCCTGACCTATCAGGACAAGACCGAAAGCACCGAGGTCATGGAGGTCATGGGCCAGTCGATGGACACCCAATCGGCCAACTCCAGCACCGTGACCTTCAAGGCCAAGG
>JBFYNT010000006.1:0-5290 GCA_041304225.1 Candidatus Aminicenantota bacterium | reverse complement strand
CCGAGCTCCTGGAAAGCGAGCTCTTCGGGCACGTCAAGGGCGCCTTCACGGGGGCCGTCCGCGACAACCCGGGCCGGATCGCGGCGACCGACGGCGGCACCCTTTTCCTGGACGAGATCGGCGACCTGCCGCTCCCCCTTCAGCCGAAGCTCCTGCGCTTCGTCCAGGAGAGGGAATACGAGCGCGTCGGCGATACCTCGACGAGGAAGGCTGACGTGAGGTTGATCGCCGCCACCAACACGAACCTGGGGGACGCGGTCAAGTCCGGCCGGTTCCGGGAGGACCTCTATTTCCGGCTGAGCGTGATCCCGGTCGAGATCCCCCCTCTCCGTGAGAGGCCGGACGACGTGCCCGTCCTGGCGGAACGCCTGCTGGCCTTCCACGCCCGGAACAATCACCGTTCGTTCCTGGGATTCAAGGACGACGCGCTACGTGCCCTCGTCGCTCATTCCTGGCCAGGGAACGTCCGGGAATTGAGCAACACCATCGAACGCGCCGTGATCCTCTGCCCGTCCGACCGCGTCGGCTTGGAGTGCCTGCCGGCGAATCTCCATCAAGGGGTCGCCGAGGTCAGGATCGGTGACCCCATCAGCCTCGACAAGATCGAAGAAACCCACATCCGGCGGGTCCTGGCCAACGCCAAGTCCCTTCAGGAAGCGGCCGCCATCCTCGGCATCGACCAAGCCACCCTCTGGCGGCGGCGAAAAGAATACGGCATCTGACGAACCCGGCGCGTTGCATTTTTCAATAGCCCATCCAGCCATTCGTTGACGAATGCAAGCCCGTCCTCTTTAGAACTAATTTATTCTGTTCATTATCTGACACTTAAAACGATACCTCCGTGGCACGTCTCTTGCTTTAAGTGATGCCCGAAGGAAAAGAACCATGCTCGGACTCCGCCAAAAGATATCCTTGGGATTCGGCGCCCTCCTCGTCATCATCGTCGTCATCGGGACCCAGAGCCTCCTCCATCTCTCACGGCTGGGCGTATCGATCGACGTCATCCTTCGCGAGAACTACCGCAGCGTCATCGCCTGCCAGGAGATGAAGGAAGCGATGGAGCGCGTCGACAGCGGGGTTCTCTTCGTCCTTCTGGGCCACGCACGGGAGGGTGGCGAGCTCATCCATGCCAATCGGGCCGCCTTCGAAAAGTCCCTTCAAGTCGAGCTTGGCAACATCACCCTCCCGGCCGAGGGCGATCGGGCCGCCCGGCTGCGCGACCTCTACCGGCAATACGAGACCCATCTCGGGGACGTCGTCGATCCGGCCCGGACCGCGGAGCTCCGGAAACAGGGATATTTTTCGCGGCTCCTTCCGCTCTTCAGCCAGATCAAGGATCAAGCCGACGAGATCCTGCGGCTGAACCAGCAGAACATGAGCGACGCCAACGACTACGCCCGCCGCAGCGCCGCATCCGCCCGAAAGCGGATGTACCTGCTCCTGGCGATCGGCACGGCCCTGGCCGTCGTTTTCATCTTTTTCACCCGGCGTTGGATCCTCCGGCCGATCCATCGCCTCATCCGGTCGGCGGATGAGATCCGGCGCGGCAACCTGGACCTCGTGGTGGCCGGTGATACCCGGGACGAGATCGGGCACCTGTCGGCGGCCTTCAACGACATGGCCGCGAGCCTGCGAGAGTTCCGGCGGACGGACCAGGCCAAGCTCCTCCGCATCCAAAGGGCCACCCAACAGGCCTTCGACAGTCTTCCGGACGCGATTGCGGTCGTCGACGCCGACGGGCGGGTCGAAGTCGCCACGGAGTCGGCCCGGACGGTCTTCGGGCTGAAACCCGGGGTGGTCATCGCGGACCTGCCGTTCGGGTGGATGGCCGAGCTGGCCCGCGAAGCCCGCCAGGCGGGCCGTCCCGCGTCCCTCGAGGGTCAGAGGTCCATCCAGCAGTTCGTGGGAGGCGAAGAGCGCTACTATCGCCCCGAGGCGGTGCCGATCCTGGACAACGAGCGCCTGGCGACCGGAGTGATCCTCGTCCTCAAGGACGTCACCCAGATCCGCCAGCAGGACGAGATCAAGAGGGGCGTCGTCCGGACCGTGTCCCACCAGTTGAACACCCCCCTCACCTCGGTGCGCATGGCCATTCATCTACTTCTCGGCGAGAAGGTCGGCGCCTTGAACGAGAAACAGGCGGAGCTGCTGATGTCGGCCCGGGAAGACAGCGACCGCCTTCACGAGATCCTCGACAGCCTCCTCGACCTCAGCCGCTTCGAAGCCGGCAAGGCCCGTATGGAATTCCGGTCCCTCTCCCCGCGGTCGATCGTCAGGGATGCCGTCGATGCCGTCAGCCGGACGGCCCAGGACCGCGGCGTGACCCTCCTCGCTGACGTGTCCGACGACCTTCCCGATGTCTGGGTGGACACGACCCGGATCGGCCACGCCTTCGGCAACCTCCTCTCGAACGCGCTCAAGCACACCTCCGCCGGCGGCCGAGTCGCTCTGACCGCCGAAGCCGACGATGCCTGGGTCCGCTTCCATGTCTCCGATACGGGCGAAGGCATTCCCGAGGCTTTCCTGACACGGGTCTTCGAGCCCTTCTTCCGGGTCCCCGGCCGCCGGAACGAGACGGGCGCGGGGCTAGGTCTGGCCATCGTCAAGGAGATCGTCGAGGCCCACGGCGGCACGGCGGGCGCGGAGAGCCGCGAAAAGAAAGGAGCCCATTTCTGGTTCACGCTGAGAAGGGCCGACCGGTTCCCGAAAGTGAACGGCGAGGGGCTTTGACCATGGCTGACATCCTGGGATTGATCATCGGGGTCCTGCTCATCGGCTATCTGCTGGCGAGCATCCTGCGGCCCGAAAAGTTCTGAGGTGACGGCGGTGGACATCTTCAGCTGGCCGCAACTGGCCCTCTTCATGGTCCTCCTGCTCGCGGCCACGAAGCCTATGGGGCTCTACCTCGCCCGCGTCCTCGAGCCCGAGGGCATGACCTGGCTGGACAGGCCGGTCAAGCCGGTCGAGCGCCTGCTCTATCGGATCATGGGCGTGGACCCGAAGCGGGAGCAGGATTGGCGCCAGTATGCGCGTTCGCTCATCGTCTTCAGCCTGGCCGGCCTGCTGTTCACCTACGCCGTGCTCCGGCTCCAGCGTCTCCTGCCTCTCAATCCCCAGGGATTCGGGGCCGTCCGGCCTGACTTGGCCTTCAACACCGCGGCCAGCTTCGCCTCGAACACGAACTGGCAGAACTACGCGGGAGAGACGACCCTCTCCCATCTTTCGCAAATGGTCGCTCTCGTCTTCCAGAATTTCGTCTCGGCGGCGGCCGGCATCGCCGTGGCCGCGGCCCTCGTCCGGGGCATCGCCCGTCACTCCGCCAAGACCGTCGGGAACTTCTGGACCGATCTCGTCCGCGTCAACCTCTATCTCCTCCTGCCCCTTTCGCTCGTCCTCTCGCTGTTCCTGACCTCGCAGGGGATGATCCAGAACTTCCGGCCGTCCGCGCGGGCCGCGACGGTCGAGACCGCGGCCGTTCAGGCCATCGCCCAGGGACCCGCGGCCTCCCAGGCGGCCATCAAGATGCTGGGCACCAACGGCGGCGGCTTCTTCAACGCCAACGCCGCCCATCCGTACGAGAACCCCACGCCGCTCTCGAACTTCATCCAGATGCTGGCCGTCTTCCTCATCCCCAGCGGCTTGACCTATTACCTCGGGAGGAAGGTCAAGAGCCGGAAGCACGGCTGGGCGGTCTGGAGCGCCATGGCCATCCTCTTCCTGGCCGCGGCCCTGATCACTTGGAACGCGGAAGCGGCCGGCAATCCCCGTTTGCAGGCCCTCGGCGTCGACGCCTCCGCGGGCCACATGGAGGGCAAAGAGGTCCGCTTCGGCGTCGCGGGCTCGAGCCTCTTCGCCGCCGTCACGACGGCCGCCTCCTGCGGGGCCGTCAACGCCATGCACGATTCGTTCACCCCGCTCGGCGGCCTGGTCCCGCTGTTCAACATCCAGCTCGGCGAAGTGGTCTTCGGCGGCGCCGGCGCGGGGCTCTACGGCATGCTCATCTTCATCATCCTGGCCGTCTTCCTCACCGGCCTGATGGTCGGACGGACCCCGGAATACATGGGCAAGAAGATCGAGGCCTATGACGTCAAGGTCTCCGTCCTGGCGGTGCTCGTGCCGGTCTTCAGCATCCTCGGATCCTCCGCCTGGGCCGCGGTCAGCCGTTGGGGCCTGGCCGGGAGGGCCAATGCCGGGCCGCACGGGCTGAGCGAGATCCTGTACGCCTTCTCGTCGGCCGCGGGCAACAACGGCAGCGCCTTCGCCGGATTGAACGGCAACACGGTCGCCTACAACCTATCCCTGGCCCTGGCCATGCTCATCGGCCGTTTTCTGGTGATCCTGCCCGTCCTGGCCTTGGCCGGGAGCCTGGCCAAAAAGAAGATCCTCCCGCCGAGCGAAGCCGGCTTCCCGGCCAGCGGCCCGACCTTCGTCGTCATCCTGATCGGGACCGTTCTCGTCGTCGGCGCCCTGACCTTCCTACCCGCCCTGGCCCTCGGCCCCATCGTCGAGCATTTCCTCATGACCGGCTCGGGGATACTGTATTGAGCGAGAGAATGACATGCGCGCGCTGACCCATCCCCTTTTCGAACGGGCCCTGGTCGGCCGGGCGGCGCTGGCCGCGGTCCGCAAGCTCGATCCGCTCCACCTGCTCAAGAACCCGGTCATCTTCGTCACCGAGGTCGGGGCGCTGCTCACGACGATCGGCCTGCTGGCGAGGGCGAAGGGCGAGCCGGCGGGTTTCGCGCTCCAGATCGCCCTCTGGCTCTGGTTCACGGTCCTGTTCGCCAATTTCGCCGAAGCGATGGCCGAAGGCCGGGGCCAGGCCCAGGCCGACGAGCTCCGCAAGACGCGGGCCAGCCTCACGGCCCGACTCCTCAGGGCCGACGGCTCGATCGAATCCGTCCCCGCCGAGCGCCTTCGCAAGGGCGACCTGTTCGTCGTCTCGGCCCGCGAGATCATCCCGGCCGACGGGGAGATCGTCGAGGGCGCGGCCATGGTGGACGAGTCCGCCATCACCGGCGAGTCCGCCCCGGTCATCCGCGAGGCGGGCGGCGACCGGAGCGCGGTCACCGGCGGGACGCGCGTCCTGTCCGACCGCATCAAGGTCCGGGTCACGGCCGATCCCGGGACGAGCTTCCTCGACCGGATGATCGGCCTCGTCGAGGGCGCGCGGCGCCAGAAGACGCCGAACGAGATCGCCCTGACCATCCTGCTCTCGGCGCTGACGGTCATCTTCCTGGTCGTCGTCATGTCCCTGCGCTCCTTCGGCGCCTATTCGGGCGTCGCCTTG
>JBFYNT010000005.1:0-4565 GCA_041304225.1 Candidatus Aminicenantota bacterium | reverse complement strand
TCTTCTGGCCGATGAACTTCTCGATGGCCTCGAGGTGGTCGGCGGTCTTCTCGCTGGCCAGCGTGATCGCCAGGCCGGTCGCCCCGGCCCGGGCCGTTCGGCCGATGCGGTGGACGTAGTTCTCGCAATCCTGGGGGATGTCGTAATTGATGACCATCTCCAGGTCGTCGATGTGGAGCCCCCGCGAAGCCACGTCCGTGGCCACGAGCATGGGGAAGCGGCCGGCCATGAAGTCCTCGATGATCCGCAGCCGCTCGCTCTGGGCCAGGTCGCCGCTGAGGAAGTTGGCCTTGTAGCCGTTGGCTTGGAGCTGTTTCGCGAGCAGGAAAGCCGTGTGCTTCATATTGGTGAAGATGAGGGCGTTCTTGGGCGCGCGCCGCTGGAGCAGGCCGAGCAGGAGGTTGAGCTTGATGTGGCTGCCGACCCGGTAGAGCTCCTGGGAGATCGTGTCCACGGTCAGCTGCTCGGGCGTGACCTCGATGAAGGCCGGCTCATTCAGGTAGGCTTGGGCCACCCGCTGCGAGAGCTTGTTCAGCGTGGCGCTGAAGAGCATGCTCTGGCGGTGCTCGCGCTCCGGCATCTGCTTGACGATGTCCCTCAGGTCGGGCAGGAAGCCCATATCGAAGAGCCGGTCGGCCTCGTCGATGACCAGGAAGCCGCACTCCTTGAAGTTGAGCCGCTTCTTCTCGGCCAGGTCGAGGAGCCGCCCCGGCGTCCCGATGATGATGTCCGGACCGGCCTTGATCTGGGCCAGCTGGACGGTATAGCCGACCCCTCCGTAGAAGCAGCCGATCTGGAGCCCGATGGGCCGGTTGAGGAGCAGGGCCTCGCCCTCGATCTGGACGGCCAGCTCGCGGGTCGGCACGATGATCAGGGCCTTTCGCCTCGCGCTCTTGTGGTGCCGCAACAGGTGCGAGAACAGGGTGATGAGGAAAGCGGCCGTCTTGCCGGTCCCGGTCTGGGACTGGACGGCCACGTCCTGGCCCTTGAGCGACTTGGCCAGGGTCAGCTCCTGAACCGGGGTCAGGTCGGTGTAGCCCCGATCCTCGATGGCCCGTTGGAGCCTGGGATCGAGGTCGAGTTCGGTGAAACGCATGTTATATCCTTCTTGGACAGGGGTCATTCCGGGAGGCCGTATCTTAGCACAAACCGCCCCTCCGCCTCAAGAAAACGGCCTTCCGTCCCCCGCGAGGGGGCCAAATTCCGCCTTGACATCCCCCCGCCGTTGCCTTATTTTCTCCTAATCCCATGAGCGGCAAGAGCATCCGATCCCTGGTCCAGAGCTGGGAAACCGTCAGGTTCGAGCTCCTGAAGAGCCGCGTCTCGCATCTGCCCCTGGCCGTCGAAGGCTCGCCCCTGGAACGCTACGTCCTCCGGCTGCGCCGGGAGATGGAGGCCAAGGGGTTCCGCTTCAAGCCCGACGTCTACCTGACGGACGGCTGGGGCTGCCCGGACCGTTCCCCGGTCATCGGCATCCCGTTCTACCTGGCCGACCCCCGCCTGTCCCGCCTCGAGGAGGAGCAGACCGGCGAGGTCGAGGACCCCCGGACGATCATGATGCTGCTCCGTCACGAGGCCGGCCACGCCGTCAATTACGCCTACCGGCTGTGGCGCCGCCCGAGCTGGGGCGAGGTCTTCGGCCGGTTCACCAAGCCCTACCGGGACTCCTTCCGGCCGGACCGGATGAGCCGGAACTACGTCCGGCACATCGCCGTCTACCCCTACGGCCGGACATACGCCCAGAAGCATCCCGACGAGGACTTCGCCGAGACTTTCGCCGTCTGGCTGACGCCGAGGACCTCGTGGCGGCGGAAATACCGCAACTGGCCCGTCATCAGGAAGCTCCTCTACGTCGACCGTTTGATGAAGGATATCCGCCGGAGCCTCCCCGAGAGCCGCCGCGGTTCCCGCCTGCGGCCCGTCGACCGGATGAGCCTGACCCTGGCCGAGCACTACGGCAAAAAAGCCGAGCGCTTCCGCCGCGACGCCCGCGGCTACGTCGACGACAGCCTCCGCGACGCCTTCCCCGCCTCGCGGGGTCAGGTCCTGCGGCCGGCCTCGGCCCTGTTCAAGAGGTACCGGGAGCGCCTCGTCGAGCGCGTCGTCCACTGGTCCGTGCTGACCCCGGCCGAGGCGGAAACGCTCGTCCGCAAGCTCGAGGCCCGGGCCTCGGCCCTCGGCTTGAGCTATAGGCCGGGCGCGGAAGGGGAGCGGCTGATGGACGTCGTGTCCCTCGTCATCGCCCTGGCGCTCGACTACGCTTACACGGGACGTCTCACCGGCTGACCGTCCCGGCCGGAGCCGCGCTCCGGCCCTCCCCCCCGGCCTTCTCGCTACCGTCCCCGGGCCAGTCCGGACGCGGCGGGATTGAAGATCGGCAGGTGGAGGTCGTAAGGCGGGCCGTCGAACGCGGCCTTGACGATCGTCTGGAGCATATGGGGATAATCGATGCCCGCCTGCTCGGCCGAGCGGGCCAAGCCCATCCCGCTGTCGAGGCAGGGATTGCAGTTGACCTCGAGGATGACGGGCTGCCCGTCCTCGTCGAGCCGGATGTCGACGCGGCCGTAGCCCCAGCCCCCGACGGCCCGGAAGGCCTTGGCGGCCGTCTTGCTGATGAGGGCGGAGAGCGACGCGTCGACCCGGGCCGGACAGATGACGGTGGTCCGCTGGTATTCGACGGACGTTTCGACCCACTTGGCCGCGTAGGACATGATCGGCGGGATCTTCTTGGGCAGCTGGGAGTAGTCGACCTCGGCCAGCGGCAGGACCTGGATCTTCCGGCCGCCGAGCAGTCCGACATTGAACTCCCGGCCCCGCAGGAAGTGCTGGACGAGGGCCGGCTGCTTGTAGGTGCGGAGGATCTCCCGGGCCTTCTCCTTCAGGGCCGTCTTGGTCTGGACGACCGAATCGCGGTCGAGCCCGATGCCGGCGTGCTCCTGGGCCGCGTGGACGATGAGGGGGAAGACCCATTTGTGCTCGTCGACCTCCGAGAGCCGTTCGACCAGGGCCGTCGACGGCGGGACGGGCAGGCCGGCTCCCTTGAGCAGGCTCAGCGACATGTACTTGTAGCGGCTCAGCCCCAGGCCCAGGGCGGGGGAGCCGGTCATGGGGTAGCCGAGCATGCGGATGAAGGCGGCCACGCGCATCTCGTAGAGGGCGCCGTGGACGACGTCGTCGTATTGGTTGAAGACGACGTCGGGACGGAGGCGGTTGAGCTTGCGCTGGAGGACCGACAGGTCGCCCGCGAGCGGCAGGACGACGACCTCGTGGCGGAGGCGCCGCAGGCCCCGGGCGATGCCGCGGATCATCTGCCGGAGGTAGTGGACGCTCCCGGTGTCGGACTTCTCGTCGGGCTGGGAATCCGTGTAGGCGTTGTAGATGAGCGCGACACGGAGCTTCTTCATGGCTCAGATCCCGCCGAGCGCGGGGCTGAAGGCGCGGTCGGTCAGGAGCATCTCGGTCATGCGGACCTCCTTCGTGAAAGGGCGGCTCCGGAACGCGGTTCTGGGGGGATTGTATAAAAGAAGAAGGCGGGGGTCAAACCGGACCGGTCCGACCCCCGCCGTTAGAGCTTATCTGTCGGCGAACGCGAAGACGGTCAGGAAGCCGTGCTGGCTGATCTTGGCGATGAGCTCGCCGCTGACCTTCTCGACGCTGTCGCTCGGCTGATGGTAGTCGGCCGTCATGGCCGCCATGTAGTAGACATAAGGGACCTTGACCGCGGCGAACGAGGAGTGGTCCGAGCCGCCGCCGCCGACGCCCAAGGCGTTGAAGCGGAAGGCCAGGTCGAGCCCGACGTACTGGTTCATCTCCCGGGCGATGTCCGCGAAGGGCGTCCCTTCCGTCAGGTTGACGCTGACGAACCAGGGGGCGCGGACCTTCTTGACGATCTCCTCGGCGCCAGGGACGCCGTATTGCCGCATGGCGCGGGCGAGCGTCTCCGCGTCGTAGGGCCGGCTGATCATGTCGTAGTTCAGGTAGCCGACCGTCTTCTCGATGGAGAAGGTCGGGTTCTGGGCGTAATAGCGCGAGCCGAGGAGGCCTTTCTCCTCGCCCGTCCACAGGGCGAAGATGATCGTGCGCTTGGGCTTGACGGGGCTCGCGGCGATGGCCTTGGCGATGTTCAGGACGCCGATCGAGCCGGAGCCGTTGTCGTCCGCGCCGTTCCAGACGTAACCCTCCCAGGCCCCGACGTGATCGTAATGGGCGCCGACCACGAAGTACTCGTCCTTGAGCTTGGGATCGGAGCCCTCGATCAGGCCGAGGACGTTCATGCAGCGGACGAGCGAAACCTTGGATGTCGTGGCGATGGTCATCTTGGCGCCGGCGATATCCATCGAAACGGGCTTCATCGTCGACTCGATCTTCGTCTTCAGGTCGTCGATCGTCTGGCCCGTCCCTTCGAGCAGGAAATTGGCCATCTCGCGGGTGATCGTGGTGGCCGAGGCGCCGCCGCGCCCGCCCATGCCGCCCGCGACGCCGGCGAGAGAGAGCCTCCGCCGGGGCTGGTTGGTGATGGGCTGGTCGTCGCTGGGCTTGCGGACCATGGACAGCGCGTTGTAGAT
>JBFYNT010000004.1:0-6267 GCA_041304225.1 Candidatus Aminicenantota bacterium | reverse complement strand
AATCGAACATCGGCGTCGCCGTGGCGTCGAACTGGTTCATGGGCGGCAGGCCGAGGATCTGCTCGATCGTCCGCAGCAGGCTGGTCGTGTTGTACTGGGTGCCGATAACCTCACCGCGCTTGGTGTTGGGGCTGGCGCAGTAGGCCGTCGTCCGGTAGCCGCTGACGTGGTCCCAGCCGTTCTGGGGGTCGTCCTCGATGCCGAAGATCACGGTCTCCTTCCAGAAGGAGCTGTGGCTGAAGGCCTCGACGATGCGGCCGAAGGCCAGGTCGTTGTCGGCGACGCAGGCCTCGGGCGTCGGCGAGCCCTCGCTCGTGCCGCTGGTGTGGTCGTCCGGCAGGCAGACGAGGATGAGCCCGGGCATGCGGCCCTCCGCCTCCCACTTCGCGATCTGGCCCTCGATGTAGCGGGCCCGCCACTGGTCGGGGACGGCCATGTTCCAGCCCAGGGTGTCGGTCGGCGAGAACGGCGCCACCGTCGGGATGGCCGGAAGGCTGGCGATCCGGACGAGGCCCCGGCCGTGGCGGTACTCGTCCCAGTAGTCGGCCCACAGGGGGTCGCCCGTCCGGGCCGGGTCTGTCCAGCCGCAGTTGTGCATGGTGAACTCGCCGAAATTCCAGAGAGTGACGCCGTGCTTCAGGGCGTTGTCCCAGATGAAGCCGCTCGGCGCGTAGGCCAGGGCGTCGATCTCGTCCGGCCCCATGCCGTCGGGGTAGCTCCGCGGCCAGCCGGCGAAGGACCGCTCGAGGTAGTCGGTGCCGAAGGCCGTCGTCGACCACTGGTGGCCGTCGGCGCTGAGGATGCCGCTGCAGTAGGTGTTGTCGAGGAGGACGAAGTCGCGGACGAGCTTGTGCTGGTTCGGCGTGACCCGCTCGCCGAAGACGCAGAGGGCCGGATCACCGTTGCCCTCGGCCACGTCGCCGAGGACCTGGTCGTAGGTCCGGTTCTCCTTGATGACGTAGACGACGTGCGTGAAGACGCTCGGCTCTCCGATCCGCTCCGGCACGGGCCGGGCCGGCTGGCCGGGCCGGGGCTTCCGCAGGGCCTCGGCGATCCGCCCGCGCCGGAAGTTGGCGGTGACGACGTCGGTCATCTCCCAAAGCTCCTTCTGACGCGGCTCGCGGACGATCGAGATCGAGCCGTGGTATTGGTGGGAGTTGAATCCCGGCGCGCCGTCCGGCTTGGACTCGGCCGGCTCGAGGGCGTGCCCTTTGATGTTGGCGACGCACAGCCCGCCCCGGGCGGCGTCGACGGCGATCGCGCCCGGGAACCAGCCGACGGGGATGAGGCCCTTGAGGCGCGACTTCCTCTTCTTCGGACTGAACTTGATCGCGGCCACGGCGTTCTGGGTGCCGTTGGCGACGTAGAGAGTCTTGCCGTTCGCGGCGAAGGCCAGGGCGTTGGGCGAGGCGCCGAACAGATCGGCCGGAGAGGCCTTGGCCCAGATCGTCTCGACCACGGCCTCGGTCGCGGTGTCGATGACGCTGAGGTTGTCGGACGCGGCGTTGGCGCAGACGACGTAGCGGCCGTCGGGCGACAGGGCCAGGGCCGAGGCATGGAGCCCGACCGCGACTTCGGCCTTGACCGCGCCGGCCGCCAGGTCCACGACCGTGACGGAGCCCTCGGAGGCGATGTGCCGCAGGGGATCGACCCGGACCTCGGTGCCCTGCCCGGCCGGTCCGGTGAGGTCGCCCGGCGCCGGCCGCCGGCCGCCCCAGTTGCTGACGTAGGCCTTTCCGCCGGCGAGGACGACGTCGAAGGGCGCGACACCGGCGTCGAAGGTCCGCACGGCCCGGCCCGAGGCCGCGTCGAGCTCGAGGAGGCGGTTCGACAGATTGCCGCAGACGAAGAGCCGGGCGCCGTCGGCTGAGACCGTCAGCCCGGCCGGGATCTCCTCCGCCCGGCGCGGCGCGCCGGCCGGGGGCAGCGGGATCGAGTGCGAGGGCTCGACGACGCCGTTCGGATCGACCGTGAAGACCTTGACGCTGCCGTTGACGTTGCTCATGTAGAGGCGGCGGCCGTCGGGGGAGAAGACGAGCCCGGTGTAGCTCAGCTGGCCTTCCTTGTCCGGATCGAGGATCTGGGGCGACACGACCCGGGGGTCCTGCTCCTCCTGGCTCTCGGCCGGGAGCTCGACCTGCTGGAGGATGCGGCCCGTCCCGGGCTCGACGACGACGACCTCGTGCGTCTTGCCGGCGACGACGAGGATCTTCCCGTCGGGCGACAGGGCCAGGTCCTGGGGCCGGAGCCCGGGCAGGGTGAGGTGGAGGCCGACCGGGGTCACCACCTGGTTGACCGGGAGGACGGTCCGGCCCTTCCCCTTGGGCCCGACGGTCTCCCGGTCCTGGGAGTCTTCAGGAGCCCGGCCCGGGGCGGGGGAGGGGAGGATCAGGACGAGCGTGACGGCGGCCGCGCCGAGGGCGGCGCGCAGGGTCCTATCGGCCATGGGGGACTCCTATTTGATCAGGCGCTTTCTCATCATCCGGGTGGAGATCGTGAAGACGACGGTCGCCAGGACGGCGAGACCGGCCAGGCTCCACCCGATCCCCGGCGCGGGATCGCCGGTGAAGAGCGAGCGGGAGACGCGGACGGCGTGGGTCAGGGGCATGAACTCGGCCAGCGTCTTCATCCAGCCGGGGAAGTTGTCGAGCGGGAAGAAGACGCCCGAGAAGAACATCATGGGCGTGATGACCAGCTCGGTGTAGTAGCTGAAGAAATCGAAGCTCGGGGCGACCGACGTGACGATCATGGCCAGCGACCCGAACAGGATGCCGACGGGGACCATGAAGACGAGGAGCAGGACGAACCGCCACGCGGCGGCCGGGGCCACGCCCATGGCCAGGGCGACGGTCATCATCAGCGTGCCGCTGACCAGGCCCCGGAACGAGCCCCAGAGGATGTCCCCGGCCACGGCCTCGTCGGCCGAGACCGGCGTCGCGATGAGCGAGTCGTAGACCTTCTCGTGGACGATCTTGATGTAGGTCCCGTAAAGGCATTCGAAGGACGACGACATCATGACCGCGGTCGTCAGCACGCCGGGGACGAGGAAATGGAGGTAGGGCTTGCCGCCGAAGGCGCCCATGTAGGCGCCCATCCCGATGCCGAAGGTGATGAGATAGAACAGGGGCTCGATCAGGCTGACCAGGAAGGTCGGCACGACGAACCGCTTATAGGAATAGAGGTTCCTCAGGAAGACGTAGGCGACGCGGTAGGACAGCCTCATTCGTGCAGGCTCCGTCCCGTGAGCTTCAGGAAGACGTCCTCGAGGGTGGCCGGCCGGTGGAGGGTGTTGGGCAGGTCGAGCTCGAGCAGGCGGCGCATCAGGGCATGGCCGTCCCGGCAGTAAAAGTAGAGGGTGTCGCCGACGCGCTCGTGGGCGCAAGGGAAGGCGGCCAGCTCGCCGAGGATCCGGGCGTCGTCCTCCGGCGGCAGGCGGACCTCGACGACCTCCCGACCGATCTCCTCCTCGACCAGGCGCGACGGGATCCCTTCCTTGAGGATCCGGCCTTGGTACATGACGACCAGCCGGTCGCAGAGCTGCTGGGCCTCCTCCATGTACTGGGTCGTCAGGACGAGCGTCGTCCCCTGGCTCTTGAGCTGCCGGAGGCGCTGCCAGATGAGGTGGCGGGCCTGGGGATCGAGGCCGGTCGTCGGCTCGTCGGCGACGATGACCCGCGGCCGGTTGATGAGGGCCCGGGCGATGAGCAGGCGCCGTTTCATGCCCGTCGACAGCTCCGAGATCTTGCTCGCGGCCTTGGCCTCCAGCTCGACGAAGCTCAGGAGCTCGGCGATGCGGGCCTTGGCCTCGCGGCGGCCGATGTCGAAGAAGCGGGCGAAGACGACCAGGTTCTCGAAGACCGTCAGGTCGTTGTCGAGGTTGATCTCCTGGGGGATGACGCCGGTGATCATCTTGAGGGCCCGGTTGTCGATGGCCGCGGGATGGCCGGCCACGGTGAGCGTGCCCGCGGTCAGGGGCGAGACGCAGTGGATCATGCGGACGGTGGTCGTCTTGCCGGCGCCGTTCGGGCCGAGGAAGGCGAAGCACTCGCCCTCCTGGATCTCGAAATCGATCCCCGCGACGGCGACGAGGTCGCCGAATTTTTTGGTCAGCCCGGAGGCGGAGACGAGGGGCGGCATGGCGGGTCCTGTCACATCCTTTCCAGCAAGGCCTTGAACCGGGGGTGGCCGCGCAGGGGATCGAGGTCGCCGTCGTTCTCGTACCAGCCCTTCTGGAGGAGCCCGCCGGCGGCGGCCCGCTCCAGGCAGTCGACGGCCTCTTCGACGTCCCCGGCCAGGGAGTGGATGCAGCCCAGGTTGTAAAGGAGCATGGGATCGTCGGGATCGATCTTGCGGGCCCGGCGGGCCCACTCGAGGCCCTTGGCCTTCTCGCCCAAGGCGACGAGGCCGTTGGCGCCCATGTAGAGGGCCCGGGCGTCGTCGGGATGGAGGTCGATGTGCCGCTCGACCTGGGCGACGCCGCGCTCCCGGGCGGCCCGGGCGTCCTCCGGCCGCCTCAACTCCTGGTAGACCTGGGCGACGAGCAGCGGCGCGTTGAAGTCCTCGGGCCGGACCCGCATCGCTTCCTCGTAGAGCGAGGCGGCCTTGGGCATGTCGCCGGCCGCGAAGACCTGGCGGGCGTAGAAGTACCAGGCCTCGAAGAGGGTCGGGTCGAGCTCGATGGCCCGTTCGAAGCCCACCTTGGCCTCGTCCTTGCGGGGGCCGAGCGACAGGGCCACGGCGAGGGAGGCCTGGGCCTGGGCGGACTCGGGAGCCAGCTCGACGGCCCGGCGCCCGGCGGCCTCGGCCTGCTCCCGGACGGCGTCCTTGCGCTCCGCGTAGAGGTAGATGTAGGACCAGCAGTCGGCCAGCCCGGCGTGGGCCAGGGCGTAGGCGGGATCGAGCTCGACGGCCCGGGAGAAGAGCTGGAGGGCGAACTCGATGTCGTGACGGCCGTAGCGGTAGTAGAAGCTCCGCCCCTTCAGATAGTAATCGTAGGCCTGGACCTGGCTCGTCGGGATCTCGGCCAGGGCCCCTTTCTCGCGGGGGGTCAGGGTGACCCGGAGGGCCCGGACGACGTTGTGGGCGATCTCCTGCTGGATGCCGAAGATGTCGCGGAGCTCCCGGTCGTACGATTCCGACCAGAGGTGGAAACCGCGGGCCGCGTCGATGAGCTGGACCGTGATGCGCAGGCGGTGGTCGGACTTGCGGACGCTGCCTTCGAGCACGGTCTCGACGCGCAGCTTGTTGCCGATCTCGCGCAGGTCGGCCGCCGTGCCCTTGAACTGGAAGGACCCGGTGCGGGAGGCGACCCGCAGGCCGCGGATGCGGCACAGGGCGTTGATGATCTCCTCGGCGATGCCGTCGCAGAAGTAGCCCTGGTCCTTCTCCCGGCTCATGTCGGCGAAGGGCAGGACGGCGATCGACGGGATGCCGATGTCCCGGCCTTCCCGCCCGGACTGGCGCAGGGTCTCGAGCTCGTCGCGGAGGTCGCGGGCCGAGGCCATGCGGTAGCGAGGCTCCTTCTCGAGACAGTGCCGCAGGATGCGGTCGAGCGAGCGGGGCAGGCGGGGATTGAGGTCGACCGCCGAGAGCGGCTCCTCCTTGAGGACCCCGGCGATCCTCTCCGGGCCGGTCCGGCCCCCGAAGGGCAGCCGCCCGGTCGCCCACTCGAACAGGACGACGCCGAGCGAGAAGAGATCGGTGCGGTGGTCGATCGGATGGCTGCGGAGCTGCTCCGGGGACATATAGGCGATGGTCCCGGCGAAGTCGGCGTCGAGTGTCGCCGTCGAGCCGTCGTCGTGGGGCAGCATCCGGCTGAGGGGCATGAGGATGCGGGCCAGGCCGAAGTCGAGGATCTTGAGCGCGCCCGTCGCGTCGATCATGATGTTCTGGGGCTTGAGGTCGCGGTGGATGATGCCCCGGGCGTGGGCGGCGGCCACGGCCCCGGCCAGGGGCAGGGCGATCTCGAGGAAGCGGTCCAGGGCGACGCCGCCGGGCTCGACGAGCCGGGACAGCGGCTGGCCGTCGACGAGCTCCATGGTGAAGAAGCTCGTGCCCTCGGCCTCGTCGACGGCGAAGATGGTGACGATGTTGGGGTGGCTCAGCGCGGCGACGGCCTTGGATTCGCGCTCGAAGAAGGCCCGGCGCTCCGGCTCGTCGACGGCGCCCTCGGGCAGGAACTTGACGGCCACGTCCCGGTCGAGCTTGAGGTCGCGCGCCTTCCAGACGACGCCCATGCCGCCCGCGCCGAGCTTCTCGATGAGGCGG
>JBFYNT010000003.1:0-8394 GCA_041304225.1 Candidatus Aminicenantota bacterium | reverse complement strand
CGAATACAAGATCGGGCCCAAGGACCTGCTGGAGATCACCGTCCTCGGCGTCGCGGAGATCAGCAAGATCGTCGTCCGCGTCTCCGAGGAGGGCCGGATCACGCTGCCGCTGCTCGGCGAGATCGAGGTCGGCAACTTGACCAAGTTCGAGGTCGAGAAGAAGCTGGCCCAGCTCGCCGGCGAGAAGATCGTCATCAAGCCCCAGGTCACCGTCCACATCCTCGAGTACCTCAGCCGCCGCGTCTCCGTCGTCGGGGCGGTGGGCAAGCCCGGGCCGTACGAGCTCCTCGGCCGGCAGACGGTCCTGTCGCTCGTCTCCGAGGCCGGCGGCCTGACCCAGGACGCGGGCGAGGAGATCATCATCATCCGCCAGCTCGCGGCGGGGGAGAGCTCCTCCATCCGCATCTCCATCGACGGTCTCTTCGTCCAGGGCGATCCCAAGCTCAACCTGGCCCTCGAGCCGGGCGACGTCATCAACGTGCCCGTCGACAAGTTCGTCCCCATCTACGTCTTCGGCCAGGTCCGGAACCCGGGGGCCCTGCAAGTCCGCCGGTCCAGCCTGCCGACCCTGACCCAGGCCATCGCCCAGGCCGGCGGCTTCACCGACCGGGCCAACAAGAAGCGGGTCCAGATCCGGCGGAAGGACGCCTCGGGCAAGGAGCTCGAGATCACGGTCAACGTCCGGAACATCCTCAAGGGGAAGGTCAAGGACATCCCCCTCAAGGTCAACGACACGGTCTACGTCCCGGAGAGCCTCCTCTAGCCCGGGACATCGGGGAGAATCGCCATGAAAGGTTTTACCAGTCCGACGGACCGGAAGGAGGTCGACCTCCTCGAATACGTCCGGGTCGTCCTCAAGCGCAAGTGGGTCCTGGTGACGTTCGCCGCGGTCCTGGTCGTCCTCGCGGCCGTCGTCTCGTTCACCCGGACGCCGCTCTACCGGGCCACGGCCACCCTGCTCATCGACGAGCCGGGGTCGAGCCTGCTCAACATCCAGGACGTCCTCAACGCCGGGGCCTACTACCGCAACGACTTCATGGGCACCTACTTCAACACCCAGCTCCGGCTCCTGACCAGCCGGTCGCTCTCCGAGCGGGTGGCCAAGAAGCTCAACCTGGGAGCCCGGCCCGAGTTCCGGGCGGCCGCCGCGCCGTCCACCGCCAGCTACGCCTTCGCCATCCAGGGCGGGCTGAGCATCGCGCCCATCCCCGAGACGCGGCTCGTCTACGTCAGCTACGTCTCGCCCCACGCCTCGCTGGCCGCCGACGTCGTCAACGCCCTGGTCGAGGAGTTCGTCAGCTTCTCGGTCGAGACCCGCTACGAGGCCACCAAGCAGACCTCGGAGTTCCTGACCGAGCAGGTCGCCCTCCTCCGCGAGGACCTCAAGCGCAAGGAGGAGGACCTCCAGAAATACGGCCAGGAGAAGAACCTGCTCTACCTCAGCGACAACGAGAGCACGGTGGTCAACAACTTCGCCTCGGTCAACACGGCCCTGACCGCGGCCCAGATCGACCGCTACACGAAGGAATCGGCCTACCTCGAGCTCAAGAAGCTCAGCGTCGACGCCCTGCCCGAGTCCGTCAACAACCCGACCATCCAGGCCCTGCGGACGACCTACTCCCAGGTCAAGTCCGACTACGAGGAGAAGGGCAAGATCTACCGGCCCGATTACCCGGAGATGGTCCAGCTCAAGGCCCGGCTCGACGCCACCCGCAACACGCTCCAGGAGGAGATCCGCAAGGCCGTCGGCACGGCCGAGGCCGACTACCGCGCGGCCCTCAAGAAGGAGAGCTCCCTCCAGGGGCTGCTCGACGAGCAGCGCGGCGACGTGACGAAGATGAACAAGAACGCCATCTTCTACCACACCCTGAGGACCGAGGTCGAGAACATGCGGACCCTGCTCAGCACCCTGGTCGCCAAGCAGAATGAGATCCAGGTCTCGAGCCAGCTCGGCGGGCTGCGGACGAGCAACATCAAGGTCGTCGACCACGCCCTGGTGCCGGGCGGGCCGTTCACGCCGAACGTCAAGCGGAACCTCCTCGTGGCCCTCCTGCTCGGCCTCGCCGGCGGGCTCGGCCTGGTCTTCCTCGTCGAGTACCTCGACAACACGGTCAAGGGGCCCGAGGACGTCGAGAAGCTCGTCGGCCTGCCCTCGCTCGGCGTCATCCCGTACCTGACGGCCGACAACGGCCGGAAGAAGGCGGACGTCTACGGCGGCTACCGCACCTACGGACAGGAGGAGTCCAAGCCCGCCGAGGCCGTCCCCGAGGTCCGGGAGATCGAGCTCATCAACCACCTCTACCCGAAGTTCTCGATCGCCGAGGATTACCGGACCGTCCGGACCTCGATCCTCTTCTCCCACGCCGACGCCTCGCCCAAGACCATCTGCTTCACCAGCACCCTGCCGCAGGAGGGCAAGACGGCGACCGTGTCCAACCTGGCCGTCTCGTTCGCCCAGCTCGAGGGCAAGGTCCTGCTCGTCGACGCCGACCTGCGCAAGCCGCGGCTGAGCAAGGTCTTCAACCTGAGGAACTCGCTGGGCCTCAGCAGCTATCTGGCCGGCAAGAACACCTTCGACGAGGTCGTCCAGAAGACGAGCATCGAGAACGTCTGGACGATCCCCAGCGGCCCGCATCCCCCCAATCCGGCCGAGCTCCTCAATTCCCGGCGGATGAAGGAGCTCCTGGTCCAGGCCAAGGAGCGGTTCAGCGTCGTCCTGCTCGACACGCCGCCGGTCCTGGCCGTCATCGACCCGGTCATCGTCAGCTCGCTCGCCGACGCGACGGTCTTCGTCGTCCGGGCCGGCCAGACGACCCGCAAGCCGCTCGTCCGGGCCATCGGGGAGATCCGCAAGTCCAAGGCCGACATCCTCGGCGTCGTCTTCAACGAGGTCCGCATCGGCCGGCAGGCGATCGGGACGCCCTTCTACCACTATTACCAGTACGAGTACGAATCGACGGACACGCCCGGCGCGGGCGGCCGGAAGCCGGACGCGAAACCATGAAGACGAAGACCCTCGAATACGGGCTCCTGGCCCTGCTCCTCTGGAGCCCGCTGCCCGCCGCCTCGGTGGAGGACTGGGCCGTCTTCGTCGTCCAACTGGCCGTGGCCGTCCTGGCCGCGGCCTGGGTCCTGCTCGACCCCAAGCCCGGGATCAACCCGCACCTGCCGCCGCTCCTGAAAAAGCTGAGGCCGTTCACGGCCGCCTTCTTCGGCTTCCTGGCCCTCCAGGTCCTGCCGCTCCCGGTCGCCGTCGTCCGGCTCCTCTCGCCGGGGAGCGTCGAGTTCCGCCGGCTCTACGACCCGGCCTTCGCCGGCCGGTCGTTCACGACCCTGTCGATCTCGCCCTCGGCGACGATCCGCGAGGCCCTCTTCTACGCGGCGCTCTTCATCCTGGGCTTCCTCGTCCTGCGCACGGTCGGACGCGGCCGCCGCGTCCGGGCCCTCATCACCGCGCTCGTCTGTTCGGGCGTCTTCCAGGCCCTCTACGGGCTCTTCGAGCTGACCCGCGACGAGCCGCGCCTCCTCTTCTATAAGAAGGTCTTCAGCCCCGACGCGGTCACGGGCACCTTCGTCAACCGCAACCATTTCTCCGGCTACCTCGAGATGATCATCCCGCTGGCCCTCGGCCTGGCCGTGGCCCGGATGAACATGATGACCTTCGGCGTCCAGGGCTTCAGGGAGAAGGTCCGGCTCTGGACCTCGAAGGGCGTCCTGGGGACCATCCTGCTCCTCGGCGCCGTCGCGGTCATGGCCTTGGCCATCCTGCTCTCGAACTCGAGGTCGGGACTGGTCGTCATGGCCTTCACGGTCTTCCTCTTCCTCGGGCTCTCCGTCGTCTCCTACAGCCGGCTGGGGTTCCGCCAGCCCTGGATCGGGAAGTCCGTCCGGGCGACCTTCCTGGTCGTCACGGTCCTGGCCGTCGCGGTCGGGATCGGCTCGACCGTCCGGCGCTTCGCCCTCGACGACCTCCTCCACGAGGACCGGCCGCTCTACTGGGCCAACACCGTCGACATCGTCGCCGACTTCCCGGTCTTCGGGACCGGTCTCGGCACCTTCGCCTCGGCCTACAACGCCTACGAGACCCGGGCCGGCGGCGAGATGGCCCTCGTCCACGCCCACAACGAGTACCTGGAAGCCGCCGCCGAGCTCGGCGTCGCCGGTGCCCTGATCCTCATCGGCGGCCTCCTCTATCTCGGCGTCCAGGCCTACCTCGTCTGGCGCCAGCGGCGCAACGCCCAGGCCCGGGCCCTGGCCCTCGGCGGCCTCGCTTCGCTGGCCGGGGCGGGCGTCCACGCCTTCACCGACTTCAATCTGCACATCCCCGCCAACATGGTCCTCTTCACCGTCGTCCTGGGCCTGACCGTGGTCATGGCCTACTACCGTAAGAGCTGAGGTCTCCTTTGAAAAAGCCGCTCCTTCTCGCCGGCCTGGCCGTCCTCGTCCTGCTCCAGGCCGCCGTCGCCGTCAACTCGCATCTCGGCTGGAAAGGGAAGTCCGCGGCCGCCGGCCCGGAGGCGCGGGTCCGCGTCCTGCGCCGGGCCGAGGCCGTCTATCCCTGGAACGCCGCCGTGGCCGCCGAGCTGGGCAAGGCCTGGTTCGAGAACGGGGCCGAGGCGCTGGCCGACCCGGCCAAGCGCGATACCTGCTTCCGCTATTCCGCCGAGGCTTTCCTCCGCTCGATCCGCCTCGATCCCGGCGTCCCCGCGACCCACTTCCACTTCGCCCAGACGCTCCTCTACATGAGCTACCTCTCCCTGCCGGTCCCGCTCCCGCCCTTCGAGGAGTACGAGCGGGCGGCCCGCCTCGCGGGCCACAACAGCCAGATCCAGTACGAAGTGGGGCGCATGATGGTCGGGCTCTGGCCGGCCCTCTCGGCCGGGCAGAAGGACTTCGCGGCCGACATCCTGAAGAAGACCCTGGCCTCCGGGAGCGAGGCGCGCCTGCCCGGCATCCTCGAGACCTGGCTGCTCCAAAGCCAGGACCAGGCCCTCATCGACCGGATCCTGCCGGACGACCCCGGCTCGCTCCGGACCTACGCCCGGTTCCTGGGGGAGCGGTCTCTCTCGCTCGAGGCCCGCCGTTCCGCCCTGGCCAGGGCCGAGCGGCTCGATCTCGTCCGGGCCCAAGGCGAGATCGACCGGGGGCGGCGCGAGGCCGAGGCCTTCCGCCCGGCCGAAGCCTCGGCCCGTTACGCCGCGGCCCTCGAGGCCCTCGGACGGATCCGTTTCTACCAGGGCCTCACGGCGACGGAGCTCTTCGATCCGAAGGAATACGCCGCGGCGCTCAGGACCGTCCGCCGCCTCCTGGCCATGAACCGGATCGAGGAGACGCGGTCGCTCGCCGACGAGGACGGCTCGATCGCCGCCTACCTCGCCGTCGAGGACGATTTCACGTCGCTCGGCGAGTTCGAGGGCTTCCTCAAGGACCGGGGCCTTCTCGGCGAGGCGCCGACGGCGGCCGCGCCGTTCAAGGACCTGCACACGCTGGCCCTCCGGACGGCCCTCGATCACCTGCTGAACCGCTACCGGGACATCGTCCGGACCGGCGACCTGCTCGAGTCGAGCTCCCTGGTCATCACCCCGGCGGGCCGGGCGGATTACGCCCGCATCCTTGGCCTCGTCGGCGAGTCGAACCTCAAGCTCGACTCCGTCTACGAGGCCGAGCGGTTCCTGCGCAAGGCCCTCGAGGTCGAGCCCGGGAACCTGGGCTTCCTGCTGGCCCTCGAGCGCTGCTACGGCCGCGTCAACGAGGAGGCCAAGGCCGCCGAGGTCCGCCGGGAGATCGACCGGCTGACCGGCCCGGCCGCGATCGACCTCGGCGGGCGGACGGTGGGGAAGGGGGCGTCGGCCGCCGTCGACTTCGTCTCCGACGGCCGGCCCGGGACCGTCCGTCTGGAATTCGCCCCGGAGGCGGCCGGCGGGCGCCCGCTCCTGTCGCTCTTCCTGAACGGGAAAGTGATTTGGGAAGATATCGGGGACACCGGCTCGGTCAGCATCGGGATCAGGCCCCGCGCCGGCCGGAACTCCCTGGAGATCGCCGCCGTCAGCGAATCCGTCCGTCTGTTGAATATATCTTTCGCCGAATGAAACGCTTACAGCGCTTGACTTTTCGGAGCCAAGGCGCCTATCATATCCATTGCCAAGGAGGAAGCCCATGAGGCGAGGTGCCAAGGTCTTGGTCTCATGGGGGTCGGCTCTCGCGCTGATCCTCGTTCTCATCCCGTCCGCCCTGAAGGCCCAGACGCCCGTTTCGGGCAGCCTGGTCGGATTCGTTTACGAGCAGGACGGCTCGACCCCGGTCGCGGGGGCGGTCGTCGTGGTCAAGAACGTGACCTCCGGCATCGTCACCGAGGCCGGCCGTTCCGACGCCCTGGGCGTCTTCAAGGTCCCGAGCCTGGGCGCCGGTCTGTACGCCCTCGGCGTGACGTCCGATCGGGGGAATTTCAACTCCCAGGACTTCTTCGGCGTCACGGCCGGCAAGACGTCCAAGATCACGGTCGCCCTTAATCCCTACGATTCCGAATCGGCCGCGGCCGCCGCCGCGGTCATCAAGGAGCAACGGGACAAGGGCGAGGCCTTCATCGGCAAGGTCGTCAAGTATCTGCCCGATACCAAAGAAGCCGAGGTCCTGGTCGAGATCGGCCTCATCCAGGCCGAGGACCGCATCCATGTGAAGGGCCAGACCACCGACTTCTATATGGACATGCGCGTCCTCAAGGCCTACGGGGCCAAAGCCAAGCGGGTGACGTCCGGCTATACCGCCCTCATCAAGACCGCCAAACCGTGCGAGCCGGGCGACTTCGTCTACATCGTCTGCAAGCGGGGCGTGCCGCCCTTCTTCCTGGCGCCTCTCGGGATCGCGGCCATCGTGGCCGGCCAGGTGCCCCTCGAAGCGATCTACGACGACATCCACGTCTCGCCCTACAAGATCAGGTAGCGCCGGCCGTCCCGGACCCCCGGCCGCCGCGGCCGGGGCGTCGGATCGAACACCTTGAGCGAGCCTCACCCGTCCCGTCTGCTCGTCCTCTGCTCCCGGCTCGAGCCGGACCCGGGAACGAGGCCGGAAGTCCTGCGCCTGGCCGCGTCGGTCCGCGACTGGGACCGGACCCTGGCCCTGGCCGGGGAGGAGGGCGTCGAGCCGCTCCTCTATTGGCACCTCCGCGACGATCCGGGCATCGTGCCCGCGGATGTCCGGGACAGGCTGCGCCTGGCCTTTCTCCGCAACCTGGCCCGCAACACCCAGCTCTATCGCGAGCTCGAGCCCTTCCTCGGCTCGGTCCGCCGCGCCGGGCTGCGGGCCGCCTTGACCAAGGGCGGACGGCTGGCCCTCGACGTCTATCCCGACATCGCCCTCCGCCCTTTCTGGGACGTCGACTTCGTCGTCCACCCCGCCGACTGGACGGCCGTGCGCCGGATCCTCGACGGCCTCGGCTTCGAGGAAGCGGCGGGGGAGGCCGCCCCCCCGGCGGAGACGGGCGACCGGGCCCTCGACTGGGCCTACTCGCCCTATTTCAAGAAGGGCCTTCTGTTCCTGGAGTTCCATTCGAGCCCGCTCGGGCTCCACTTCCCGGGACGCGGCGAGGAAGGCTTCTGGTCCTCGGCCGGCCGCCTGGCCGTCCGCGGCACCGAAGCCCTGGTCCTGCCGGCGGCGAACGAGCTGTGCTATCTCTGCGTCCACGCCCAGCAGCACTCCTATGAGCGGCTCGTCTGGCTGGCCGACATCGCCGCGTTGGCCGGGCGGGCCGGGCTCGATTGGGACTGGATCGTCCGCATCGCCCGGGAGTCGCGGATCATGGGGCCCGTCCATCACGGGCTCCGTCTCGCGGAGACGCTCTGGCCCGGCTCCGTCCCCGCGGGGGCGCTCGACGCCCTGCGGCCCGGGCCGCTCGAGTCGGCGGTCCTGCGCCGGCTCTGGCCCGCGGGCTCGATCGCCGGCCGCCGCCGCGTCCCGGCCTGGCCCTACTATATGCCCTCGATCCTGTCCCTCTATGAGAGGAAGGACCTCGTCCTGGCCGCCCGGACCCTGCGCGGCATCTTCTTCCCGCCCCGGAAGTGGCTGGCCGCCGCGACGGGGACGCCGGAGCGGTCCCTCAGGATCTACGGCCGCTACGCCGAGCGCCTGGCGCGGCCGGCGCTCGTCGCGGCGCGCCGGCTGATGGAGCCGAAATGAGCGCGGCCCCCGCGATCCGGGTCGAAGCCCTGGTCAAGAGGTATCCCGTCTTCCGGGGCTTCCGGGACCTCGTCCGCCGCCCGTTCGCCCGGCGCGCGGTCACGGCGCTCGACGGGCTCGACCTGCGGGTCGAGCCCGGCCGCGTCTTCTGCCTGCTCGGCCCGAACGGCGCGGGCAAGACCACGCTCATCAAGATCCTGGCGACGCTCGTCCTCCCCGACG
>JBFYNT010000002.1:0-13667 GCA_041304225.1 Candidatus Aminicenantota bacterium | reverse complement strand
GGGCCGGACTGAGGCGCAAGATCGGGCTCGTCCGCGAGGCCTACGGCGCGGCCCGGGGCTACGATCCGCGCATCGTCAAGGTCAAGGTCCACTACTCGGACTCGCTGACGTCCATCCGCGTCGCCAACTCCGAAGGCCTCCTCGCGAGCGACGTCCGGCCCATGGTCAAGCTCGTCTGCGTCGCCATCTCCGAGAAGGACGGCAAGCGCGAGTCGGGCTATTGGGGCGGCGGCGGGCGCGTCGGGATGGAGTATTTCCGCGACACGCTCGCGCCGCGGCGGATCGGCCAGGAAGCGGCTCGGGAGGCGCTTCTCCTGCTCGAGGCGGTCGACGCCCCGGCCGGAGAGATGCCCATCGTGCTGGCGCCCGGCCACAGCGGCGTCCTCATCCACGAGGCCGTCGGCCACCTCGTCGAGGCCGACTTCAACCGGAAGAGGACCTCGATCTTCTGGAACAAGATGGGCAAGCGGATCGGTTCGGAGCTGGTGACGATCTACGACGATCCGACCATCCCGTCGTTCCGCGGCTCCTACAACGTCGACGACGAGGGCACCGCTCCGAAAAAGACCCTGCTCATCGAGAAGGGCGTGTTGCGGGGGCTGCTCCAGGACCGGCTGTCGTGCCGCCTGATGAAGGGCGCCGCGCTCACCGGGCACGGCCGGCGCCAGGATTACGGCCACTGGCCCATCCCGCGGATGGCCAACACCTACATCGCGGCCGGGACCGACGCGCCCGAGGACATCGTCAAGTCGGTGGCCAAGGGGTTCTACGTGGCCAGCCTTTCGGGCGGGCAGGTCGAGGACTCGGGCAAGTTCACCTTCTCCGTCAGCCTGGGATACCTCATCGAAGGCGGGAAGCTCACGGCCCCCGTGAAGCAGGCGACGCTCATCGGGACCAACATCGACGTGTTGAAGAAGATCGACCGGGTCGGGAGCGACCTCGCGTTCGGGCTCCAGACCGGGACGTGCAGCAAGGACGGCCAGGATGTGCCGGTGACGGACGGCTGCCCGACCCTCAGGATCGAGAGGATGACCGTCGGGGGAACGTCGTGAGGCCGGCCCGCGACGGGCGGCCGGCGCGGCCGGTCCCGCTTCGCGACCTCGCGGAAACGCTCGTCGCCTACGCCCGGACGTGCGGGGCGGACGAGGCCGAGGTGTCCGTCGTCGACGGCTACGAGTTCAACGTCGACGTCCGCAAGGGACGGATCGAGACGCTCGTCGAGGCCGGCTCGCGGTCGGCGGGCCTGCGCGTCATCAAGGACAAGAAGACCGCCTACGCCAGCTCCTCCGACCTCGACATGGGGACGCTGAGGCGGCTGGCCCGCAACGCGGTGAAGAGGGCGGAATTGGGAAGCCCCGACGAGTTCGCCGGACTGGCGCCCCGGGCGGAGCTGACGACCGACGTCGCCGCCCTCCGGCTCTTCGATCCCGCCATCGCCGGGCTCGACTCGAAGACGAAGATCGGATTGGCGCGGGAGACGGAACGGGCCGCGCTCGGCGACAAGCGCATCACGAACTCCTACGGCGCGACCTTCGCCTCGAACGAGATCCGCTCGGTCCTGGTCCTGTCGAACGGCTTCGTCGGCGAGTACGAGCAGACCTATTGCGGGTTGGGCGTAGGATTGCAGGCCGGCGACACCGACCACCGGGTCGAGGACTCATGGTCGTCGTCGAAGCGCCACTTCAAGGACCTGGAGACGCCGGAGGCGATCGCGAAGAAGGCGGTGGCCCGGACGGTCCGCCAGCTCGGGCCGCGGAAGATCAGGACGCAGAGCGTTCCGGTCATCTTCGAGCCGACGCAGACGGCCTGGCTGATGGGCTTCTTGTTCGGGTGCGTGACCGGGACCGCGGTCTACCAGAAGGCGACATTCCTCGAGGGCCGGCTCGGGCGGAAGATCGCCGGCGAGCGGGTCACCGTCGTCGACGACGCGCTGATCCCGGGCGAGCTCGGCTCGCATCCCTTCGACTCCGACGGGCAGCCGTCGCGGCGGACGGTGGTCGTCGAACGGGGCGTGCTGAAGAACTACCTCTGCAATCACTACGCGGCGAAGAAGCTCGGGCTCCAGTCGACGGGGAGCGCGGACGGCGGCGGCGTCGCCCCGGCCAATTTCTTCCTGGAGCCGGGAGAGGGCGCGATGTCGCCCGCGGAGATCGTCGCCGGGACGAAGAAGGGCCTGCTCCTCATCCGGACCCTGGGGCACGGGCTGAATTCCGTGACGGGCGACATCTCGCGGGGGGCGTTCGGCCTGTGGATCGAGGACGGGGCCATCGCCTATCCCGTGAGCGAGGTCACGATCTCGGGGAACTTGGGCCGCATCCTGGAAAACCTCGAAGCCATTGGCACCGACCTCGAGTTCCACAGCCCGGTCACCGGCCCGACCGTCAAGGTCGCCGAAATGACCGTCGCCGGCGCTTGACGGGGGTCGGACCCCGATTTGAACCCCAATTTGTCCAACCTACTTGTTTCCCCGAATACCGTCGGATAGAATAGGCGGACTATTGACCCGGAGGCAGACATGACGAAACTGAAACGGATCGGATCAGCGGCGACGGCCGCGACCTTCGCCCTTCTCGCCCACCCGCTCTTCCTCGCCGCCCAGCAGGGGCAAGGCGGAGGCCGGCGCGGGGCGAGCGTCCTCGACGTCCTCTCCCGCCCCAAGTTCGTCACCATGCTCGTCATCGGCCTCATCGCGGTAGTCCTCCTCATGACCCGTAAGATGAGGAACACCGTCAAGGTCCCGATCCTGCTCCTCTCGACGTTCCTCTACGGGATCGCCGCGAACCTGCCGATCAAGCTCTTCGCCGGATTCTCGATGCACCCCTCCCCCATCTGCTCCGCCACCAAGTCCGTGCTCTACGGCTTCCGGCCGCCCATGATCGCCATGCTCATCGTCATCCTCGTGCTGACGCTCGTCGGCCCGAAGCTCTTCTGCGGCTGGATCTGCCCGGTCGGCGCGGTCCAGGAGCTCACCGCCATGCTGGCCGACAAGCTCCGCATCCGCCGGCGCAAATGGAACTTCCGGGTCACGCAAGGCGTGCGCGTGGCCATTTTCCTGCTCTTCGTCTTCCTCAGCGGCGCGGCCATCCTGCACACCACCGCGCCGAACGGGCAGACGGTCGCCCTGTCGTTCTACGACTACATCAACGCCTTCCACGGCTACGAGATCGGCCTCCAGCCGAGCTTGCTCGACAACGTCTTTCACTTTCTGCCCTTCGTGCTGACCCTGGCCTTCGCGTTCCTCTTCTACCGGCCCTTCTGCTACCTCGTCTGCCCCATCGGGCTCCTGACCAACCTTGTCGAGAACTTCGCCCTCTTCCGGGTCGTCCTGAAAAGGCCCGCCTGCAACGACTGCGGCGCCTGCGCCGCAAAAGCCCCCTGTCCGACGGTGCCCGAGATCCTCAAGGACGCCGCCTATCGTCCCGACTGCTTCTCCTGCACGGTCTGCGTCGGCAAGGGCTGCCCGTCCGGAGCGCTCGAGTTCGGGGTCGGCTACACGCGAAAGGGCAAGCCCGAAAAGATGGGGGACTAGCGCACAGGGCTCGATCCTGATCCCCTCGCGTCCCCTTAATTATCTGAAATCGCGGCGTATACGCGGTCCGGCCATGGTCCCGGGATCCCCGATCCCGCCGCTCCCTTCGGCTTCGTCGACGCTGAAGAAAGCCATGTGGACGACCTTGTCGTTGAGGGCCAGGGCCGAACCGACGAGGCCGGCTCCGGCGTAACGATAGGCCCAACCCAAGCCGACCGATTCGTATTTCTTCTCGTCGCAGGCCGCGGCCCGTTTCAGGAAGGCCCGCGCATCCTCGGTGACCGGCTTGATCAGCGCCTTTTCCGCGTCTCCTTTGCCCCTCCCGTGCTTCCGGCGCTCGGCGATCAGCATGGCTTCCATGGCGTAGCTCTTGACGAGCTTAGGGAAGAGCGTCCCGAACGCCTTCTCATGGGAGACAAAGTCCATCCCGGCCGGAACCCCGTCGATGAACACCAGGACCCCCTTGGCGCCGTCGGCCGCTTTGAAGGCCTTCAGGTAGCCGTCGAGGTCGCCGCCCTTGGCCTCGTAGACATCGCGCATGGCGCCCGTCGGGCAGGCCACCTTCATGTCGATCGCCAGTTCTTCGACCTTGTTCCATATCTCCTGCTGGTCCGAGCGGAACGCCCGATCCCCCCGGGCGAGGCCCTCGTTGACCTTGCCGAGATTGACCATCCGCATCTCCCGATGCATCATGTGGCCCGACTCCCGGAATTCGGGCGAGTCGTAGCTCCAGCGCCCGTGCTCGACACAGCTGACCGGCACCTTGATCGTCGACTTGGGGCCGACCAGGATCGTCGTGTTGAGGATCCTGTTCTGCTTGGCCCCGCGGACCTCTTCGCCGTCCAGGAGCAGGACGGCCACATGGCCTTTGTTCGTGACCAAGAGGTCGGGCACGGAGCCGCCCTGGCTGACCTCGGTGACCGTGAAGAGCCCCTTCTCGAACGCCTCTTTGAGGGTGATATACTCCGGGCCGCCGTTCCGCGGCCGAAGGAGCTCGAACAGCGTCATGTTCTCGAAGCTGCGCGCCTGGCCCAGCTCCATTTCCAGAAGACAGGTTTCGACAGACTTGTCCATTCGTGTTTCCTTTCGTTCTTGGTGATTAAGAAAGCCTAGCGGGCCGGTGGACTTTCCCGCCGTCCGCTAGGTGTAACCGGTTTCGAAGCGTCCCATCATCGACCTCCCTTTCCCCTGGTTCATATCGTCCATGAGCTAAAAGACCTCGCCGATGTCCTTCGCCAGAACCTCCGCGGAGACGCCGGCCATCTCCGCCGCCGCCGCGACGTCGAGGATATCCGCGGCCACGGCGTTATGGAGCAGGCGCCGGAAGCGGCCCGCCCGCTCCAGGCCCGCATAGGCCACCGGCTCCTCGACGATCCAGCCCTTGGCCTTGATCGTCTCGCGGAACGATCTGAGCTGCCGGTCAGTGACCAAGCCAAGCCCGTGGGCCCGATACATGATCGCCTGAAGCGAGATGCCGTAGGTCTCCTTGATCTCGCCCAGCTCGCCCATGGTCACTTTGCGCCGGGACGTCGTGAATCTTCTCTCGAGGACCGAGCGCGGCAGGAGGAACGCGGCCCCGAACGCGTGGCATCCGCTCTCGGGGCTGTCCGCGGCCGAGAGATCGCACATCACGTGGCCCAGCTCGTGGGCGGCGGTGAAACGCACGCGGTCGGGCGGACGATCGACATTCACCGCGACGAAGGGGCAGCGGCCGAACCGGCCCGACAGGCCTTCGAAGCCCTCGATGCCGCGCGTCTCGTAGACCTTGATGCCTTTGTCCTCGAGAAGCCCGAGCAGGTTGACGACGGGTCCGTTGCCGAGCTCCCAGCGCCTGCGGACCTCGGCGGCCGCCCCCTCGACCTCTTCGCCGGTCCCGGCCGCATGTCCGGCCAAGGGATTCTCGAACGCGGCCGACGCCCCGAGGGCCGATTCGAGCTCGAGGTATTTCTGGAGATGGTCGGCGATCCGGTGCTTGAGCGCCGCCTCGGTCTTCGCCGAGAGTTTTTCCCCCGCGCGGAATTGGATCCGGTTCACCTCGGGATCCGACCGCCAAGCCTCGAGGTAGCGCGTACGACGGTCGGTGATCGAGGCCAGGGCATTGAGCTCCGGCGCGGACGGGATCCCGCGCTGGAAGACGGCATCCTCCCCGGTCATATCCGGGATCTCGCGTGCCGAGCCCGATAACGGAATCCGGGCATCAGGAGAAATGATGCAACAGCAGATATCGTCTTTGCTGTCGACCGCCTCGGAGTTCGAGTTATGGAAGGGCCCCCCCGCCTCTTTCGCATTGACCGGTTCACCGGTCCCGCTCCGGATCAGCCGTCTCAACAGCCCCTGGCGCCGGAACGCCATCGGGGACGGCTCCGCGCATTGGGGACATGCCAGGGGCAGCCGCGGTTCGACATGGGCGTCCTCGGCCCTCAGGGGCGATGCGCCCCATGTGGCGTCCCTGAGGACCGAGATCAGGCGCTCGAGGACCTCCGGCGACGGCATCATCCGCCCCTGTTCATACTTGCTGATGGCCTGCTTGGTGACCAATCCGCCGAGCTTGGCGGCCAGGTCCTCCATGCTAAGGCCGGCCATCTTTCGTGCGGCCCTCAAGCGGACTCCGAAGGGGGTCTCGGGAGCTTTCCGACCTGTCTCTGTTGTCATCATTTCCCCATATAGGTAGACAATATATTATAATCATTGTCATTTGTCAACTGATTTTTTGATCGGGGTATTGGTATCACATCAACGATTTTGTTATCATCGCCCTTCGGAAGAACGGGGACACGTACCCGAGGTATATGTCCCCACCCGGAAAGGAGACCATCATGAGCCGTATCAAAGCCGCAGTCATCGCCGCCTTCGCCCTCACCGGGGTTCTCGCGCTCGCCGCGTCCGTCCCCGCGCCCACTTCGCACTCCGCCCAAACCGCGATGATCCCCCCTGCCTCGAGCGCCCAGCCCGCGCCCGGCGCCCCGGTCTGGCTGCGCAACCCGGCCATCTCTCCCGACGGCCAGACGATCGCCTTCACCTGGAAGGGCGACATCTACCGCGTTCCCGCCACTGGCGGCGCCGCGGTCCCGCTCACCACGCACGAGGCCCACGACACCCGGCCCGTCTGGAGCCGTGACGGCCGGACCCTGGCCTTCGCCAGCGAGCGCCACGGCAACTTCGACGTCTTCGTCATGCCCGCGACCGGCGGCCCGGCCCGCCGCCTGACCTTCCACTCGGCCGCCGAGATCCCCTTCTCCTTCACCCCCGACGACAAATCCGTCCTCTTCGGCGCCGCGCGCCTCGACCCGGCGGCCAACCGCCTCTTCCCCACCGGTTCCCAGCCCGAGCTCTACAGCGTACCCGTCGCCGGCGGCCGCGCGGTCCAGGTCCTGGCCACCCCGGCCGAGGACGCCCGCTTCAGCCGCGACGGCCGTTTCCTCATCTACCACGACAAGAAGGGCGGCGAGAACGAGTGGCGCAAGCACCACACGTCGGCCATCGCCCGCGACATCTGGGTCTACGACACCGAGACCGCGAATCACCACCTTATCACCGAATTCCCCGGCGAGGACCGCTCGCCCGTCTTCACCCTCGACGAGAAGGGCTTCTACTACCTTTCCGAGGAGAGCGGCACGTTCAACGTCCACCGCCTGACGACCGGCGGCGGCGCCCCGACCCAGGTCACCCGTTTCAAGGCCCATCCCGTCCGCTTCCTGTCCCTCGCCGACGACGGCACCCTCTGCTTCGGCTACGACGGCGCGATCTACACGCAGAAGGACGCGCCCGGGGCCGAGCCCCGCCTCGTCCCCGTCACCATCTCCATCGACGCCCGGGCCAACAACGAGATCGTCGTGCCCGTCGGCGGCGGGGCCCGCGAGTTCGCCGTCTCGCCGAACGGCAAGGAGATCGCCGTCGTCGCCCGCGGCGGCATCTTCGCCTCGAGCGTCGAGGGCGGCGTCACCAAGCGCGTCACCTCGTCGCTCGGCCAGGAGTCCTCCGTCTCCTTCTCGCCCGACGGCAACGCCCTCGTCTACGCCTCGGAGCGCGACGGCCGCTGGGGCATCTTCGAGACGCGCCGCGCGAGGGCCGAAGAGCCCTACTTCTACGCTTCGACCGTCCTCAGGGAAACTCCCCTCATCGCCAACGACCGGCAAAACAGCCAGCCCGCCTATTCCCCCGACGGCAAGGAACTGGCCTTCGTCGAGGACCGGGCCACCCTCAAGGTCCTCAATCTGGCCACCAAGCAGGTCCGGACGCTCCTCACCGACCGCCAGCTGGCCCCCTCGGCCGACGGCGGCCAGTATTACCAGTGGAGCCCCGACGGGCGCTGGATCCTCTTCGACTACGCCGTGCCCGGCTTCGCCCCGAGCGAGGTCGGCCTCATCAAGACCGACGGCAGCGGCCAGACCGTCAACCTGACCGAGAGCGGCTTCGACGACGGCCGGGCCAAATGGATCTTCGGCGGACAAGCCATGATCTGGGCCAGCAACCGCGACGGCCTCAAGGCCGCGGCCCAGAGCGGCGGCTCGCAGAGCGACGTCTACGCGCTCTTCTTCACCCGCGACGCCTGGGACCGCTTCCGCCTGACCAAGGAGGAAGCCGCCCTGCTCAAGGATATCGAGGACAAGAAGGCCAAGCCCGAAGCCTCCAAGGACAAGAAGGACGGCGCGGACAAGGAGAAAAAAGAGGAGATCAAGCCCCTCGAGATCGACTGGGGCGGCCTCGCCCTGCGCAAGGCCCGCCTGACCATCCACTCCTCCTCGCTCGGCGACGCCCTGGTCAACAAGGACGGCGATACGCTCTATTACCTGTCGCGCTTCGAGAAGGGCATGAACCTCTGGACGACGAACCTCAAGACCCGCGAGACCAAGATGCTCGTCGCCCTCAACGCCAACGGCGGCCGCCTGGCCTGGGACAAGGAGCAGAAGTCGATCTTCCTGCTCGCCGACGGCTCGCTCTCCAAGATCGACCCCGCGGGCGGCAAGCGCGATCCGATCGGCATTCGGGGCGAGATGACCGTCGACCTGGCCGCCGAGCGCAACGCCCAATTCGAGCATGTCTGGCGCCGCGTGCTCGAGACCTTCTACACCGCCGGGTACCACGGCGCCGACTGGACCGCCCTCAAGCCCGTCTACCACAGGCAGCTGCCGGGGATCGGGAACAATTACGAGTTCACGGAGCTGCTGTCCGAGATGCTCGGCGAGCTCAACGTCAGCCACAGCGGGGCGCGCTACGGCCGTTCGATGGAGAACGCCGACGAGACGGCCTCGCTCGGCGCCTTCTACGACCAGGGCCACCCCGGACCGGGCCTCAGGATCGTCGAGGTCATGGCCGGAGGACCGCTCGACAGGGCCGGGCTCGACGTCGTCCCCGGGACGGTCATCGAGGCCGTCGACGGCGAGACGATCGTCGCGGACAAGGACCTCGACCGCTACCTCAACCGGAAGGCCGGGCAGAACGTGCTGCTCTCGGTGACGAACCCGACCGCGGCGCCCGCGGCCGGCGTGAAGCCCGGGAAGGCGGCGGCCGCGCCCGCCCCCGCCAAGCGCGAGATCACCGTCAAACCGGTCTCGCCGCGCGAGGAAAGCGCCCTCCTCTACCGCCGCTGGGTCCTGCTCAATCAGGCCGAAGTCGAGAAGCTCAGCGGCGGCCGCCTGGGCTACATCCATATCCCGGGCATGAGCGACAGCGCCTATCGCTCGGCCTTCGAAGAGGTCCTGGGCAAATTCGCCAACAAGGACGGCATCGTCATCGACACGCGCTTCAACGGCGGCGGCGACCTGGTCGCCGATCTCGACATGTTCCTCAGCGGCAAGAAGTTCTTCGACTACACGACCGACAAGCGCAGCAACGGATACGAGCCCAACTTCCGCTGGACGAAGCCCAGCATCTCGATCGTCGGCGAGGCCCAGTACAGCGACGGCCACTGCTACGCCTTCGCCTACCAGTTCCTGAAGCTGGGCAAGCTCGTCGGCATGCCCGTGCCGGGCACGTGCTCGTTCGCCGGCTGGGAGATGCTCGGCGACTCCGGCATCGTCTGGGGCGTCGTGCCTCTCGGCGTCAAGGCGCCCGGCGTCGGCTACCTCGACAACCACCAGACCGAGCCCGACGTGCGCGTCGCCCTCGGCCGCGAGGAGGTCGTCCGGGGCCGCGACGCGCAGATCGAGGCCGCCGTCGCGGAGCTCCTCAAGGAGATCAAATAGGGGTATTGGTTCTTAGGGCCAAAAATGTATAAGCCTGTCTCCCCCGAGCTCTACCTAGAAGTCTCCACGCGCCCCGCTTGGCGGGCCTGGCTGAGACGTAATTACAGGACCGCTCGTGAGGTTTGGCTCGTTTTCCACAAGAAGCACACCGGCCGGCCCCGTGTCGCCTACAACGACGCCGTCGAAGAGGCCTTGGCCTTCGGCTGGATCGACAGCGTCATCCACCGCCTCGACGACGACCGCTACGCTCAGAGATTCTCGCCCCGCCGCCCCGGCAGCGCCTACTCGGAGCCCAATTTGGCCCGGCTGCGCGCCATGGCCCGGCGGAACCGGATCCCCGCCGACGTCCTGGCCAAGGTCCGCCCGCTGCTCGCGGCCAGGCCGGTCCGCGTCCCGCCCGACATCCGGACCGCCCTCAGGACCGATCCGGAGACCTGGCGGAACTTCCAGGCCTTCTCGGACGCCTATAAGCGGATCCGCCTCGCCTACATCGACCACGCCCGCGTTCGCCCCGAGGAGTTCGCCAAGCGGTTGGCCTACTTCCTGAAGATGACCAAAAAGAACCGCCTCATCGGCACGGGCGGCATCCATAAGCACTATTGATGAGAATCCATCAGGCCGCAAAGCGTCCATCATTCTATGACGCCTGAAGGCAGCGCAGGATGACCGGGACACGAGCCGCCGCCCAGAAGCCGGCGCCGAAGATCGAGATCAATCCCGGCTTCCGCCGCGCCCTCGACGTCATGGAGGGCACGTCGCGCCACGTTTTCGTCACGGGCAAGGCCGGGACCGGCAAATCCACCCTCCTCGAGCTCTGGCGCGGCCAAACCCTCAAGCGCGTCGCCGTGCTGGCCCCGACCGGCGTCGCCGCCCTCAACGTCCGCGGCCAAACGGTCCACTCGTTCTTCGGCTTCAAGCCCGATACGACGCCCGAGTCGGTCCGCAAGCTGCCCAAGGGCCGCGGGGCGGCCGCCGACCGCGCCGCCCTCTACCGCAACCTCGACGCCATCGTCATCGACGAGGTGTCCATGGTCCGGGCCGACCTCATGGACTGCGTCGAGAAGTTCCTGCGGCTCAACGGCCCCCGCCCCAAGGAGAGGTTCGGCGGCCTGCAAATGATCTTCATCGGCGACCTCTACCAGCTGCCGCCCGTCGTCACCGGCCAGGAGAAAGGGCTCTTCGCTCCCGACCCGCCATCGCTCCGCCGCGGTTTCGGCCCGCGCGCCGATCCGGCCCCGGCCCTGTCCGCTCCCCGCTACGAGACCCCCTACTTCTTCTCGGCCCGCATCTTCTCCGAGCCCGGCTTCGACATGGACTTCGTCGAGCTCGAAAAGGTCTACCGCCAGAACGACGCCGCCTTCATCGCCCTGCTCAACGGCATCCGCAACCGCTCGGTCGACGACATCCAGCTCGACCACCTCAACGGCCGCTGTGATCCCGAGTTCGTCCCCCCGGACGGCGAGTTCTACATCACGCTCACCAGCACGAACGACCTGGCCGCCGCCCGCAACCGCGAGAAGCTCTCGGCCCTGCGCGGCCGCTCGCGCCGCTACGAAGGCGCTATCGACGGCGAGTTCGACCGCCGCTCGCTGCCGACCGACGAGGCCCTCGAGCTCAAGGCCGGGGCCCAGGTCATGCTCCTGACCAACGACCGCCGCGGCCGCTGGGTCAACGGCACGATCGGCCGCGTCGCCTCCATCCGCCGCTCCGAGGACACCGACGACGACGACATCGTCACGGTCGAGCTCCCCGACGGCGGCGAGGTCGACCTCTCCCCCAACACTTGGGAGCTCTTTCGCTTCCGCTACGACGCCGACGCCGACCGCATCGAGTCGGAGGCCGTCGGCGCCTTCACCCAGTACCCCCTGCGCCTGGCCTGGGCCGTGACCATCCACAAGAGCCAGGGCAAGACCTTCGACCGCGTGGTCATCGACATCGGCCGCGGCGCCTTCGCCCACGGCCAGGTCTACGTCGCCCTCAGCCGCTGCACGTCGTTCGAGGGCCTCGTCCTGCGGACGCCCATCCGCCGTTCGCACATCCTCATGGACTGGCGCATCGTCCGCTTTCTCACACGTTTCCAGTACAAGAAGGCCGAGGAGGCCCTCCCGGCCGCCGATAAGCGCGCCCTCCTCCTCGAGGCCATCCGCGCGGAGCGCGAGCTCGAGATCGTCTACCTCAAGCCCGACGACACCAAGACGCGCAGGCGCATCCGCCCCGAATCCGTCGAGACGATGGAATACCACGGCAAGATGTTCGAAGGTCTGCGCGCCTATTGCCACAAGCGCGGCGCCTGCCGCACCTTCCGCCTCGACCGCATCCTCGAGATCAACTAGATCGCATCTACCGCCCGAGAAGCCGAACGCGGACGCGCGATCCGTCCGGGCCGCCCCGGTAGACCCGCTGAACCGCCTTTTGGAAGTCCTCGGCCTTGGCCTTGGGGATGTCCACGAACGTCTGGGGATTCCGGTCGACGAGCGGGAACCAGGAGCTCTGGATGTGGACCATGATCCGGTGGCCTTTCTTGAAGGTATGGTAGACATCGGGCATGTCGAAATCGATCGCCTCGACCTTCCCGGGGACGAAGGGCACGGGCACGGCCAGGCTCTTGCGGAACTTGCCCCGGAAGGGCTCGCCGCGGACGAGCTGCTGGTAGCCGCCCATGCGCACCCGGGCCGGGTTCGGCGCGGGATCCGGATGATCGTCCGGGTAGACGTCGATCAGCTTGACCACGAAGTCCGAGTCCGTCCCCGACGTCGAGACCCGGAGCGCCGGGGAGACGGGGCCGGCGATCGTGACATCCTCCGCGAGCGGCCCCGTTTCGTAGACGAGGACGTCCGGACGGCGCGCGGCGAAGCGTTGGTCCTCGGCCATGTAGTCGCCCGGCATGCCGTCCCCGGCGTGCCCGATGACCGGCACGGGCCGGGCCGGGTCGCTGACGTACTCGTCGTACTTCCCCGCCCCGCTCTCGCCCGCTCCGGCGCCCGCCGGCTCGAAGCCGAGCTTTCCGCCGGGCAGAAAGAAAAGGCTCTTCTCTTCGGACTCCCGCGGCGGCCAGGCGTCGTGCCGCCGCCATTCGTTCGCGCCCGTGGCGAAGAGCCAGGCTTTCGGCGCGACCCCGCCGTCCGGGCCCATCAGGCCGTTCCCTTTACTCTTCAAATGTTCGAGGAAGAACGGGAACTCGATCGTCTCCCGGTAGAACTCGCTCGTCTTGGACCCGAATTTCAGATTGCCCAACGCGTCCCCGTCGCCCCGGGACCAGCCGCCGTGGCGCCACGGGCCCATGACCAGCGTGTTCGGCGCGCGCGGACCGTTCTTCTCAAGCCCTTAGAAAAGCTTGATCGGCCCGGACAGGTCCTCGGCATCGTACCAGCCGCCGACGAACAGCACGGCCGGCTTGATGTCCTTCATGTGCGGCACGAGCGACCGGCTCCGCCAGAACTCGTCGTAATGGGGGTGGTCGAGGTGGGCGGTCCAGTAGGGGTTCTCCCCTTTGTAGTACAGCGATTCGGAATTGGAGAGGGGCCCCATCCGCAAGAAGAAATCGTAAGCGTCGGGGACACGGCTGACCCTGACAGCCCCCCTCGACATGGGCGCCGGCCCGCCCTGGCGGGGCGTGAAGAAACGATAGAAGCCGAAGTTGGCGGCCAGGTAGAAGGCGCCGTTGTGGAACGAGTCGTCGCCGTCCGCGACGTCCCCGATCGGCGCCTGCGGCGAGGCCGCGACGAGAGCCGGGTGGGCGTCGATCATCCCGAACGCGGCGAAGAAGCCCCCGTACGAGCCGCCCCAGATGCCCACGCGGCCGTTGTTCCCGGGCAAGTTCTTGACCAGCCACTCGATCGTGTCGTAGGTGTCCGTCGTCTCGTCGGTATCGGTCGGACCGGTCCGCTTGGCCTTGCGCGGCGGGATGTCGACGAACTCGCCCTCGGACATGTAGCGGCCGCGGACGTCCTGGT
>JBFYNT010000001.1:0-14026 GCA_041304225.1 Candidatus Aminicenantota bacterium | reverse complement strand
GGAAGCGTCGACGAAGACGTCGTGGTCGCTCCCGCCGGAGTAGCGCTCGACCAGGAAGTAAAAGGGATCGCGGGAACCGGTCGGGGCCAGGACGCCGCCCGTTCTCCAGTTCGTCTCCTGGGCGTCCCTCTGGGAATCGCCCATCCATTCGTAGTAAGAGGCCATGACGTCGTTGAGATAGGTCGGCAGCGACCACGGGGTCTGGTTGAGCCGGTTGTAGCTCTGGTTCTTGATCAGCCCCTCCCCGACCATGTCCAGGTTGATGTTGGCGAAGGTCCGCTTCCGGATGTCCGGATTGAGCTTGAGATAGGCCGCCGTCCCCGAGATCTCGGGAACGAAGAGGAAGCGCACGGACCTTTTGAGCGGCGGGATCTTGCCCTCGGCGACGAGCGTCTTCAGGACCCGGGCCGTCTCCAGGATGGCCGCGCACCCGGAGGCGTTGTCGTTGGCGCCCTGCTTGGCCCAGCCCTCGTAGAGGTGGGCGGTGAAGACGAGCTCCTCGTCGGGCCGCTCGGTCCCTTTGATCAGGGCGACCGTCAGCTGGTCCTTGTAATCCGGGACCTGCTGGGTCTTGACCACGGCCCGGACGACGATCTTCCGGCCGCGCTCCAGCGCGTCCCGGAGCTCCTGGCCCCGGCGTTCGGAGACCATGAAGCCGAAGGTCGAGCGCTCGCCCGGACCCAGGCGGAGGCCGTTCCAGCCGACCTCGTCGCGGTCGAACTCGGGATGGCTCGAGGACCAGCCGACGAGCCCGGCGGCGCCGTACTTCTGGACGCCCAGCCGGCGGGCCATTTCGGGCGGCCCGTTGACCAGCAGGACCTTGCCCTCGACATCCTTGTCCTTGTAGAACGCTTCGCGGTTGCCCGGTCCCACGTAGACGAGCTCGGCCGTCGTGTCGGTGGTGGCGCTGCCGGAACAGAGGCAGGCGGGCAGGTCGTCGAGGTCGGCGATCTTGAGAAGCTCCGGCTCGACGGTCCATAGCTCGGCCGCCTCGGCGTCCCAGGTCGTCCCGCCGTCGACCGGCAGATCGATGGTCGCGGAGTCCTCGAGCCCGTACTCGCGGAGCTTCTCCAGGATGAAGACCGATTCGAAATAGCCGGTCCGGTACTCGTCCGCCTTGCGGTTGCGGTTGACCCCGGTCAGATGGATCTCGTTCTGTAGGGGCATCTCGCCCGAGGCTTCGTTGATGATGGCCCGCAGGACAGCGGGCGCGCTCGGCGCCGGCCGGGCCGGCGTGTCCTGGGCGGCGGACGGGGCGAGCCCGGCCAGGGCGAGGATGACGAGGGCGGCGAGGAACGGTCTGCGGTGCATGACGGCCTCCTGTATCGGCGTAAAGGGGCATTCTAATGGACCGGCGGTCAAAAGCCAAGGCGGCCGGCGGCGCCGCGGCCGGACGGGGGTACCCCTTGCGGGCGAGGCTGTGCTACAATACCGGGGGCGAGGGGAGACGAGAGGGATCGAAAGGAGGCCCGGTCATGATCGCGACGGAATCCGCCAAGACGGTCCTGCTCATCCTGTTCGGTCTCTGCGTCCTGTGGATCGTCGTCATCGTCATCAAGAACGACATGCAGACGATCGTCCGCGCCCTCATCGTCGCGGCCCTCGTGGGCCTGGGGCTCTACTACGTCAACCAGACCAAGCTCGAGAAGCTGTCCTTCACCGCCATCAAGCAGGAGCTCTTCCCGGTCAAGGCCAGGGCCTACACCTTCGACAGGCGGGAGGGATTCGTCGCCGGGCGGCCGATGACGGCCTACATCTTCGACGATCCCGGGCCGCCGCTTGCCGTGGCCATGATCGACGGCGGCAAGCACATGACCATCAAGGACATCCGCACGGTCAACGTCGTCCTGGAATACCTCGACCTGCCGCCGGTCTCCGAGGGGGTGCCCGAGCTGGCGTTCCTCACCGGCCGGCGCCTCGATTCCGACAAGTTCCAGTGGGACGACTACGGCCCGGGCGTGCTCCTCGTCGAGCGGGGCATCTGCCGCGACATGACCTCGGCCCAGTCGTTCACCTGCATCGCCCGGATCACGGTCACGTCCCGCTGAGGGCCGGCCGCGCGCTTAGTCTTGCAAAATTCGCCGCGTTGTCCTAGAGTATCGCTTCGCCTCCCGAAAGGAGCCCTCGACGGATGAGCGCGACGACATCGGCCGCCCTGGTCCTGGCCGTGATGGTCGGGGCCTTCGTCGCCGCCAAGCTCCTCAAGGTCTCGACCGAGCTCTCGCTCTTCGCGGCGGCCCTGGCCGGCGCCCTGGCCGGCGGCAGCGGCATCCCGGTCCGGCACCTCGTCGAGGGCGCCTTCACTTACTTCGACATCGTCCTCATCTTCGTCACGGCCACCCTGTTCATGAACCTGCTCAAGGAATCGGGGGCGGCCGCCTTCGCCGTCCGGTCCATTCTCAGCCGCTTCCACCGGCGCAAGGCCCCGCTCTTCGTCCTGCTGGCGCTCCTGCTCCTCGTGCCCGGCGCGCTGACCGGGGCCGGCAGCGTCACGGTCCTGATCATGGGCGGCATGGCGGCCACGATCCTGGGCACCATGGACATCCCCGGGCCCAAGGTCGCGGCCATCATCTTCGTCATCGCCGGGCTGAGCGCCGCCGCTCCGCCCGTCAACCTCTGGGCCATGCTGACGGCCGCGGGCGTCAACATGCCCTATGTCGGTTTCTTCCTGCCGCTCCTCGTGCCCTGCGTCGTCTTAGCCCTGCTCACCATCTTCATCCTGGGCGCCAAGGCCAAGCCCGTCGACCTGGCCAAGGCCATGGCCGAGCTGCCCACGGCGCCGGCCAAGATGAGCTGGCTGCGCGTCGCCGTCCCCTTCGTCGTCTTTTTCCTCCTCGTCGCCGCCGGGCGCGTCTTTCCCTTCGACGTGCCCGTGCTCGGGCTGCCGCTCGTGTTCGCGGCGGCCGCGGCGGCGGCGCTCGGGCTCTCGCCGGTCCGTATCAACGTCCTCCGGGTCTCGCGCGAGACCGTCCACCAGCTCCTGCCGCTCGTCGGGACGCTGACCTGCGCCGGCATCCTCGTCCAGGTCATGGCTCTGACCGGCGTCCGCGGCCTCATCGCCATCACCACGGTGACCCTGCCGGTGACGGTCGTCTTCCTGACGCTCTTCGTTACCCTGCCGGTGTCGGAGGCCGTGCTGATGTGGGGCGCGGCGCCCGTGCTGGGCGTGCCGCTCGTCCTCCTCTTCAACACCATCGGCCTCGACCCGGTCGTCGCCCTGGCCGGGATGAGCGTCATCTGGCCCCTCGGCGACGCCATCCCGCCGACGGCCATCATCGGGCGCCTGACCGCGTCGACGGTGGGCCTGAAGGAATCCTACGGGAAATTCCTGAAGGCCTGTCTCGTGCCGGCGGCCCTCATCGCCGTCGTCGGGACGCTGATGGTCGTCTTCAGCAAGAAGCTGGCCTTCCTGGCGGTATTCTAAAATGGCGACGATCGTGACCTTGCTCTATTACCTCATGACGGCCGCCATCGCCGTGTTGCTGGTCTGGAATTTCCTGAAGCGCAAGAACTGGCAGGAAGAGGCCCTGTACATCATCGTGCTCATCCCCTTCCTGCTGCGCCTGCTGAGGCTCAAATGATCCGCAAGGCCGTCGTCGCGGGGATCGGGGCCGTCCTGGCCGTCCTGGCCGGGCTGAGCTTCTACCACAGCCGGCACCTGTCGGAGCCCGTCGTGGCCGGACCGGGGGTCACGCGCGTGGCGACGCTCGGGGATTACTTCGCGCCGGTCAAAGGCACGGTCAACGACGCCCACGTCTATATCCTCGAAGGGAAGGAGCCCGGCGGGACGGTGCTCCTGCTCGGCGGCACCCATCCCGAGGAGCCGGCCGGGCGCCTGGCGTCCTGGATCTTCGCCGAGAACGCCGAGATCCGCCAGGGGCGTCTCCTTCTCGTCCTTACGGCCAACCGGAGCGCCTCGACGGCGACCCGTCTTGGTGGGGCCTACCCCCCCGACTTCACCATCCCCACGGCCTACGGCGGCCGGACGTTCCGCATGGGCGACCGCTGGTCGAATCCCCTCGACCAATGGCCCGATCCCGAGGTCTACCTCCACTATCCGACGCGCCAGGAGCTGGCCTACGTCGACATCCGCAACCTCAACCGGGCCTTTCCCGGACGTCCCAACGGCACCCTGACCGAGCGGACCTGTTACGCCATCATCGAGCTCATCCGCCGCGAGAAGGTCGACATCGCCATCGACTTCCACGAGGCGGAGCTGCAGTATCCCGTCATCAGCACCATCGTCGCCCACGAGAAGGGCGCCGACCTGGCCGCGGCGGCCTCGATGTTCATCAGCAGCGTCGAGGGCTTCGCCATCGGCGTCGAGAACTCGCCCAAGGCCTTGCACGGGCTGTCCCACCGCGAGATCGGCGACGCGACCGACGCCCTCTCGCTTCTGCTCGAGGCGCCGGAGCCGTTCCTCGACGCGACGCGGGGCCGGACGGACCGGGCCCTCCTTCTGACGGGCAAGGACGAATTCGTCGTCCGGGCCGGGAAAAGGGGGCTCCTCTTCGAGAAGATCGACGAGCAGGGCTGGCCCATCGACGTCCGGGTCGGCCGGCACACCTCGACCGTGCTTCAGATACTCGAGAACTGGACGGTCGACAAGCCGGACAAAGGCGTCGTCGTGGCGGGCGTCCCCCGCTACACCGAGGTCGTCGAGAAAGGCACGGGCGCCTTCCTCAAGGACCCGAAGACGGCCGCCCCGGCCAAGCTTTTCTACGAGTGACCGGCGGCGCGCCGGAGCCCGTCAGGCCGACGGCTTCCGGCCCCGGGCGAAACCGACGATGGCCAGGATGACGGCCAGACCCAGCAGGATGCCGAGGATCAAGGTCGTCGACTTCTTGCTGGCTATCGTCTTGTCCAGGTTGGCCGCCAGCGCGTCCTTGTCGGCGCCCAGGGCGGCCATTTTCTTGGCCTGTTCCTCGGCCGCGGCCAGGAGCGAGGCTTCGGTCTGCTTGAGGGCGGCGATCTCCCCGTCCTTGGCGGCGATCTGGGCCTCCATCTCGGTCACCTGCTTCTTGAGGCCGCCGATGGCTCCGTTGAGCGACCGGACCTTCTTCTGATACGAGGCCTCGGTCTCTTTCCCCGCGGCCAGGGCCTTGTCGAGCTCGGCCTTCTGGGCCTCGAGCGCCGCGAGTTGGCCCTTGAGCGACGAGGCGGTCGCCGCGAACTGCTTGTTCTCGCTCTGGGCCCCGGCGAGCGCGCCCTGGGTGTCCTTCAGGCTCTTGTCCAGCGCGTCACTTTTCTGGACGAGCTCGTCGATGCGCGCGTTGGCTTGGGCGAGCTGCTGGGCGCTCTCCTGCTCGACCCGCTGCAGGCGCTTCTTGGATACGCAGGCGGTCGATGACACCAGAAAGACCGCGATGATCGCGAGGCTCAGGACGGCGAGCGTTTTCTTGGACATGACTCCTCCCTCTCCGGAATTTTTTATCGCGCCAAGCGAAATAGGGACGGGTCTGGAGAAACGCGTTCGTCGATTAGGCTCATTATCGGGCGATTTCCCCGGCCGTGTCAATGGAAAAGCGCGCGGCGGCGGAAGGCGAGCAGGAGGACGACAGCCAGTATGTAGCCGGCGGTCAGGACCGCCGGCGGACGCGACGCGGACCCGGCCCGGCGGTAGAGCCCGCTTCCGCCCGGCTCCGGCAGGGGCCGGGGGTCCCAGGCGAGGCCGTAGCGCTCGCAAAGGCCCCTGACGTTGAGGAGATGGATGACCGGGACGCGCTCGGCGGCCATGGCCTGAAGCACGCCGCGCTCGGCCGGGGGCGGCACGAAGACGGCGCCGGCCAGGCCCGGCCGGAGCTTCAGGACCTCGGCGTTCGTGCCGATGTTGGCCGTGGAGCCGCCGATGTTGACGAAGGCCGCGATCGGCCGGCCGGCGGCCCGTTCCCGGTAAAGGGCCATCCGGCGGGCGACGTTGCGGGCGAGGTCCGGCTCGGAGAGGAAGGGCGCGTCCCCGGCGCGCAAGCGGGCCTCGAGGCCGGCCCGGCCGGCCGGGTCCATGTCCCGGCCGACATCCTCCTCCCCGCCGAGGGCCCGGGCGATGGGGACGACGTCGAGGATGCCGGCGTCGCGCAGACACGCCTCCATCGCCGACCAGTCGAACCCGGGCACGTTCGCGCCCCACTGCGACGCGCCGAGCGAGGAGATGACGAGCGGCTCGACGCCCATGGCCTTGGCCGCGGAGAGCGTCGCGACGATGAGGGCCGGGAACGAGCCCGAGGCCCCGACCGCCACGACGTCCCCTTTCCGGACGCCGGCCTCGCGGAGGATCGACACGACGAGGGCGGCGAAGTCGGGGTTGGTCGTCGTCCGCTTCGCTTCGAGCCGGCCGGCCGAGGTCGTGACGGGAGAGCCCTCAATCCCGATGAGCCCGGTGCCGTTGGGATCGGATCGGGGATCGAGGCCGATCCCCCGGGCGAGACGGCAATCCCCGAGCGCCGAGGTCGCCCGGGCCATGAGCCGGGCCGCCTCGAGCATGTCCGCCCGCGCCGCCGCGTCCGGGGACGGCAAGAGGCGGACGAAGGCGAGATAGACGAGGCCCAGGGCCGCGGCCGCGTAGATCGCGGCGAACGGACGGCCGGCGCCTGGCGTCTTCACAGGAGCGCCGCCAGACGGACGACGCCGAAGGTCAGGGTCGAGACGGCGGCGAGCGAGGCCAGGGTCGGCAGGGGCTTCTGCCGGGCCAGGCTCGAGGCCAGGATGCCGGGCACGATCCAGCCGATGACCCGGAGCTCGACCGGCCCGGCGAAGAGCCTCGGAGCGGCCAGGAGCCAGGCCTGCGACAGGACGGCGCCGGCGAGGACGGTCAGGACGAAGCGGCGGCGGCCGAAGAGGATGAGATGCCGGGACAAGACCTTGGCGATCCCCCACGCGAGCAGGGCGACGGCCAGGGTGGCCGCGACGCGCAGCGGCCGATCGAGATAGAGCGCGAAATAGCCGGCGACGATGAGGCCGCCGGGCGAGATCTCGGTGAGCTCGGCCCAAACGAGGGCGATGACCAGTCCGATGAGAAGGGTTTCAATCACCATGGGCGTTCTCCCGGCTCTCCCAATAACGGGCTATCGAGCTCCCGAGGCCGACGAAGTTGCCGAGACCGACGACGACGGGCTCGCCCCCGACCGTGGCCATGACGAGGTCCATGAGGGCCTCGGGCGAGGCCGCGCCGGACGCGGAGAATCCGGTCGCGGACGGCGGGCCGGCCCGGCGGACAAGCCGCAGCGCCGGCCGGGCCTGCGGACCGGCGAGGACGACGGCCGCGAAATCCCCGAAGTATCCGTCGCCCGCCGCGCGGACCCACTGGAGCGTCCGGTCGCCGCGGTCCTCGCGCAAACTGAGCAGGGCGACGAGCGGCCGTCCGGCGAGCGGCAGGCGGGACCGGACATCGGCCAGCGCGGCGGCCGACGACTCGGGCTCGTTGGCGGCGAACAGGCTCACGCAGGTCGCGGGGCGCGGCGGGCGGCCGAACAGGCCGTTCGAGATCCGGAGATGGCCGGGATCGGACGCGGCCGCGGCCAGGCCCCGGTCGGCCGTCGCCCGGTCGACGCCCAAGGACAGGAGGACCGCCCGGGCCAAGCGCCGGTTGGGCTCGAATTCCCCGAGGGGCAGGGCCGGCCCGCCGGCGGCTCCCTCTCCCCCTTCCTCGCGCGCGACGCGATGGAGCCTCGCCCCCGCTCGCCGGGACGCGCCCTCGAAGACCGCCTGGGCCTCTTCCTCCGGGACGAACACGTCCGCCCCACCGGGGACGGCGGAGGCCAGCGTCCGCGCGATCGCGTCCCGGTCCCGGCCCATGTCGTCGAGGTGGTCGAGGCGGACATTGGTCAGCGCCAGAGTCCCCGGCCGGAGGATGCGCCGGGATTCGACGGCCAGGCACTCCGGGCCGATGCTCATCATCTCGGTGACGAGGGTGTCGGCCCCGAGTTCCGCGGCCAGGGCGACGAGCCGGAGCTGTTCGCGGACGGAAGCCCGGCCCGGACGGACGATCTCCCGCTCGGAACCGTCCGGGAGGATGAGCACGGGCGCGGAGCCGGTCGTCTTGGCCAGCACCCGGGCGCCCGAGGCCCTCAGCCCGGCGGCGACGAGGCGGGTGACCCCGGATTTGCCCCGCGTGCCGGTGACGGCCACCCGCCGCGGCACGCGCCGCAGGGCCTTGTCGTGGCGGAGCCGTTCGCCCAGCAGGTAGAGCAGGAAAGCGGCCAGAGAAGCGGAGAGAACGAGAAGCTCGCGCGTGGTCGGCCTCCGGATCGGTCCGCGGGACGGCTACTTCCTCTTCGCGTCGAGCGCGTCCAAGTCCTTTTTGTACGCTTCGAGCCCGGCGACGCCGAAGGTGACCTCGCGGTTGAAGGTCTCGAGCCCGCCGAGATAGCGGTTGCCCGTCCCTTGGACGATCTTCCAGGAGTAGGGTTGGACGAAGACGAAGGTGTACTTGACGAAGTATTTCTCGAAGGGATAGACCCAGACCTCGGCCCGGTTGGCCGCGACGTCCTCGTTGGAGCGGTCCGTGGCCTGGAGGAAATTGGTGGGCGTGCCGGACGAGGCCCAGGCGGCGTTCTGGTCGACGTCGATCGAAACCGGGCTGCCGTTGAGGAGGTAGATCCGGGAACGGTCGGTGTTCCAGGGCTGCTGGTTGTTCTCTTTCCAGAAGTTCTTCTTGACGTGCTCCAGCCGGGCCGCGAACGTCGCCCGGGCGTCGGCCGTCCGGACCGCCCAGAAGAGCTCCTGGAACGCCTTCCGCCCCTCCTCGGAGAGCTTGCGGTAGGCCTTCTTCTCGAAGTCCTGCATGATGACGTAGTGCTGGGTGTACCAGGCGTCCTTCTTCGGGATGGCCGCGGCGCCGCGGCCGGCGAAGGCCAGGACGGAGACGAGGATCGCGCCGAGGGCGCAGGCGTTGCGAAGGGATCTCGGGTCGTTCACGGTGGGCCTCCCCGCGGGAATGGCGTTAGGCCTTCAGTATAGGCGACGGGCCCGGGGCCGTCAACAAATCCGGACCGGTCCCGCCGGCTTGACAAACGCCGGGGCCGGACGGACAATTGGCGCTGGAAAGGGTGGGCGCATGTTCTCTGTCCGGGAGGACCGATGTCGCGACGACGCTCTTTCCACGATCGGGCCGCTCTCGGCGCGGCCGGCTTGCTTCTTCTTGCCGGTCTCCTCGGGCTGACCGCGCGCGCTCTCCCTTCCGCGCCTCGACCGGTCCGGGCGGATGCCCCGCAGTCTCAGGCCAATAAGCCCCAGCACGAGGTCTCGGTCGTCCTCAAGCTCGTCCAGGTCTACGTCACCGACAGGAAGGGCCGGCCGGTCGAGGACCTGACTCTCGGCGATTTCGCGGTCACGGACAACGGCCGGCCGGTCGACCTGACGGAATTCGAGAGACACGCGCTCGCGGACGTCCCGTCGGAAGAGGCGCCCGCTGAGGCCCGGAGGCCGTCTCCGCGGGCGGCTTCCCCGCTTCCGGAATTGACCCGTAAGTTCTTCCTTTTCTTCGATTTCGCCTTCAACAACGCCCGCGGCGTGTTCAAGGCCCGTAAGGCCGCCCTGCACTTCCTGGACACCAAGGTTTCGCCGGGCGACGAGGTCGGCGTTCTCACCTACACGATGCTGAAGGGCGTCCGCGTCCACGAGTACCTGACCCGGGACCTGGCCAAGATCCGCGAAGTGGTCGAGGCCATCGGCAGCAAGGACATCGCCGGCCGGGCCGCCGACCTCGAGCTCCAGTACTGGACCATGGCCCAGGAGCCGCTGGCCGGGGCCGGGGGGACGAGCGAGGACATGATCAAGGCCGCGGCGGGACGCCCCGTGATCGACCCCATGAAGGACGCCCGACAGGAGGCCAAGCGCCAGACCCAGGTCTTCATTCTCCGGCTGACCGACCTGGCCAAGTCCCTGCGCTACATCCCGGGACAGAAGCACCTCCTGTTCTTTTCGACCGGAGTGCCCGCGTCGCTCATCTACGGCGGCCAGTCGGGCAATCCGTCCTCGGGCTCGGGCCGGGCGGCGTTCGACGCCGGCGACCGCGTGCTCCGGACCCAGAACGAGGACATGTTCCGCGAGTTCGACTCCTCGGGCTGCGCCTTCTTCGCCTTCGACACCCGGGCTTCGGCCAAGGACACCGACCTCTTCGCGTACGACAGCCTGACCTTCGAATCGGGAATCCGCGGCCTGAATAGCGTGCAAGGCGTGTTCCAGGACTCCACGAACGTCTTCCAGGACGAGAAGACGACCGGGCTCAATTCGCTGAAGCGGCTGACCGACATCACCGGCGGCCGGTACTACGCCAACATCAACATGTACGAGAAGAACCTCGAGCAGGTCCGGACGCTCACAGGCGCCTATTACGTGCTCGGCTATTCGGCCGGCGAGCGCGAGGACGGCGGGTTCCATGAGATCAAGGTGTCGGTCACGCGGCCGGGCTGCGAGGTCCGGGCCCAGTCCGGCTACTTCGATCCCAAGCCGTTCGCCGGCATGTCGAAGATGGAGAAAGAGTTCCACCTCTACGACCTGGCCCTCAACGAGAGGTCCCTGTCACGGATGCCGGTGACCTTCCCGATGGCCGCGCTGGCCTTCCCGTCCGGAGAGGGCCTGGGACTCGAGGTCCTGGCCGGCCTCCCGGCCGAGGTCACGGGCAAGCTCTCCGGCGAGAAGGTCGAGTTCGTCTCCCTCGTCTTCGACGCCAAGAACGACGTCCGGGATGTGCGCCGGGTCGAGATCGACCCGCGTTCGCGCCGTGGGAAGGCCTTGACGTTCCTTTCGGGGATCGTCCTCGAGCCGGGCGACTACACCTGCCGGCTGGTCGTCAGGGACATGGCGACCGGCCTGAGCGCGGTGGGCTCGGTCCGGGCCTCCGTGCGGGAAGCGCCGGCGGCGACGGGCCTGCGGCTGGGGACGCCGCTCCTCCTCAAGGCGGCGACCGGGGAAGGCTTCCTCGAGGCCGGCACGCCCAAGGGCCGGGTCCTTCTCGCTTGGGAGGACGCCTACGACTTCGACCGGACGTTCCTCGCGCCCGTGGCCGGGGCGGTCCCGAGGCTGACGCCGCGGCTCGAGGTCTTGGTCCCCTACGCCGTGCCCGGCACGGCCGAGCCCGAGGTCGTCCTGACGGCCCGGCTCATCGACGCGGCCACGGGGGCGCCGGTCCCCGCCGGGGTCGCACTGGTCGGCCGGGCTTCGCGCGGAGCGACGGAGACCCTGACCCTCGACCTGCCGCTCGCCGGCCTCGCGCCCGGCACCTACCACCTCTACATTAGCGCCGAGGACCGGATCTCCAAGACCATGGCCGGGACCCGGACGACGGTGACGATCGCGCCGGAATAAGGCCCTCCGCCCCGACCCGGATCCGGGTCCGAAGAGGCCTTTTTCCACAGGTCCCCAAAGGCCGTCCAAAATCCCGCCAAAGAACAAAAATTAAGCCTTTATCCATTAATTTGGATTAGTTCAAATTGCCGAAGGCGCCGCGGTCCACATGCCGCCGTAACCTGCACATAACAAAGGTCATTTTAGTGACCGCATATTGGCATGATACTTGCTAATTAAAGCGGTCTGGCAACATGAAAAACTATAAAATTCTTGTAAACGAGGAGGTGAGACCAGAAGGACGTTTACGCATGGGGTTTGGGAGAGCGGCGAGCGAGCCGCTCTGGGTCAAGGTTTTCGACATCTAGGAGGAATTTTTTTATGAGTAAGAAACTTACGATCGCGATCCTCGTGCTGTTCATCGCCGGGACCGCCTTCGCCCAACAGACCGCGACCTCCAAAATGGAGGGCAAGGTCCTGGACGCCACCGGAGCCCCGCTGCCCGGCGTCTCGGTCGAAGCGACGAGCCCGAAGTTGGTCGGCAAGGCGACCGCCGTGACGGACGGAGACGGCACCTACCGCCTGTTCTCCCTGCCTTCCGGCACCTATGAGGTCGTCTTCTCCCTGCAGGGCTTCAAGACCCTGATCCGCCAGAACATCATCATCCAGCTGTCCACCACGGTCACGCTGAACGTCACCCTGGATCAGGCGGCCATCGAAGAGCAGGTCACGGTCATCGGGCAGAGCCCGCTGATCGACGTCAAGAGCACGGTCAAGGGCCAGACCATGACCAAGGAAGTGTTCATGAGCCTGCCCCGCAGCCGTAACTTCGACGGCCTGCTGTCCACCGTTCCCGGCGTCCAGTACGAAGGCAACACCGGCGGCCTCTCGGTCGACGGCGCCACGGGCACCGAGAACATGTGGTACATGGACGGCACGGACATCACGCAGGGCCACATCGGCACCCGCGGTCAGAGCGCCGTCATGGAGATGGTCGAAGAGGTCAAGGTCACCGCGTCGGGCTACAACGCCGAGTTCGGCGGCTCGATGGGCGGCGTCGTCAACGTCATCACGCGTTCCGGCGGCAACGCCTTCCACGGCGACCTCATGGCCTACTACAACGACAACAACATCCTGATGCAGGGCAAGTCCCGCGATTACCTGCGCTGGAGCCCCTACGACGACGACCTGGCCGAGTTCGTCAACGACGACGACCTGTACTGGTCCGGCGGCAAGAGCCGCGACGACTACAAGCGGTTCGAAGGCGTCTTCAACCTGGGCGGCTACATCATCAAGGACCGCCTGTGGTTCTTCGGCTCCTTCAACCCCCAGTACGCCCGCACCTACGGCTCCCGCGGCTTCCTCACTGATGACCCGAACCTCCTCGTCGATCCGGAAGCCACTCCGAGCCTCGACAACGTTCCGCGCTACACGTTCTTCAGAAAGGACTTCGTGTGGAACGGCCAGATGAAGCTGACCGCGGCCCCGTTCAAGGGCATGCGCCTGTCGGCCTCCTTCGTCAACAACTGGTCCAACTACCGCGGCGAGATCCCGAGCATCAACGGGACCAGCAGCAAGACCTACGGCGGCTGGGGCATCGACGCCTGGAAGCAGGCCGGCTACGACTATCCCAACCTCAGCGCGGCCGTCATGTTCGACTACAGCGCGAGCAACAACTTCCTGGTCAGCGCCCGCGCCGGCTACTCCACGTCGGACACGACCAACCAGCAGATCGGCAATTACTTCACCACCTACTACAACAACACTAGCAGCTACGTCTATCAGGGCATCATCGACAACGACCTGCTCTTCTACGCCGGCAACATCAACTACTCCGGCAGCCGAACGGTGCTCCTGCGCCAGAAGCTGGAGAAGTACTCCGCCAACCTCGACCTGTCCTACTACGTCAGCCTCGGCGGCGAACACGCCTGGAAGGCCGGCGCCCAGCTCATCCGCGACCAGGAAGACTACGCCAATTCGGCCCCCTATCCCATGGTCAACCTGTACTGGGACCGGACCTGTTCGGCCCTGTCGGCCTACGGCGTGCCCGCGTTCCGCGGCACGTACGGCTATTACCAGATCCGCGGCTCCTGGACCTCGCCCTACGGCTACCAGTGGGACATCGCCCGTAACAGCTACGCCCTCTACCTCCAGGACTCCTGGACGATCGGCGGCCGGCTGACCCTCAACGCGGGCGTCCGGACGGAATCCGAGTACATCCCGTCCTTCAACCCCGAATACCCCGGCAAGCCCATCAAGTTCGGCTTCGACGAGAAGCTGGCCCCCCGGCTGGGCGCCGTCTACGACGTCTTCGGGGACTCCACCCTCAAGATCTTCGGCAGCTTCGGCATCTACTACGACGTCATGAAGCTGTACATCGCCGAGGGCTCCTTCGGCGGACTCAAGTGGAAGACCGACTATTACAAGCTCGACAATCCCAACTTCTATGACATCGCCGACGAGTACGTGGCCGGCGACACCAGCGCCGGGGCCCAGGCCGACCAGGCCGCCGGCGGCGAATACATGGGCACGATCGACTTCCGCGTTCCCTCGTTCGACACCACCGATCCCAACCTGAAGCCCGTGTCCCAGCGCGAGATCTCCTTCGGCGCCGAGAAGAAGCTGACCGAGGACCTGTCCCTGTCGGTCCGCCTCGTTCAGAAGCACCTCATCAACACCATCGAGGACATCGGCGTCGAGGACGTCGAGGCCGGCGGCGAGCAGTACTTCAACGCCAACCCCG